>NZ_QZFV01000075.1:0-83478 GCF_003600245.1 Amycolatopsis panacis | reverse complement strand
CTCCATCACGAACCGCTCCAGCTCACCATTCAAAGCCCGCACCACAGCAAGATCCACACCAGAATCACACCACAAGATCAACAACTCCTGACAAAGCCCTATCAGAGTCCGTGAAGGGTCCCTTCACGGACCTCTACACCGACTTTGCCGGAACCCTGGACTCTGCGGCTGTGAAGGGACCCTTCACAGCATGCGCCTCAGGCGCGGGAGCAGGCGCGGGAGAATGCGGTGCGCGTCGGCGAGGCGGGGGTCAGCCGGGCCTCGGCGGCACAGGCGGAAGTCGTGCGGATCACCCCCGGCCGGGGCGGGCACATCCCGGCACGGGCGGGGTCAGCGGCTCGGCTGGATCGGGATCGACGAGGGCGGCGGGCGCAGCGAGGACGGCCCGGTGCCGCCCTGCCCACCCGGCCCGACCGGGACGTTCGGCGCGGTCGAGGTGGGCGTGGTGCTGCCGCTGCCGCTGTCGTCCCCGCCGAAGAGCAGGATCGCGCCGATCACCAACCCGGCCGCCACGACGACGCCGAGCACGATCCACAGCCATTTGAGCCCGCCATCCTTGCCGACGGGCTGGAACGCCTCGTCCCCGGCGACCGGTGACGGCGGGCGCACCCGCATCGGATCGCCGTAGACCTGGTTCGGGTAGCCAAAACCGGGCGACTGTTGCCCGGGTTGTTGCTGACCGGGGTAGCCGTAGCCGGGGTGGGCAGCCGGGTTCTGCTGCGCGGGGTAGCCGGTTCCGTAGCCACCCGGCATCCCGGAGTAGCCGGGCTGAGCAGGACCGCCGGGAGCACCGTAGGCCGCCGGGGCGCCGTAACCACCCGGACCGGGCGGCGCGCCCCAACTGCCGGGACCACCCACCGCGGGGTTCCCCGGTCCGACCGGATTCGCCTGGGCGGCCGGGTTGCCCGGGCTCGCGAAAGTGCCTGGCACGGCAGGGTTGTTCTCATCCGCGGGGTTGCCCGACGCCGGATTTCCTTGCCCTGCGGGATAAACCGGGCCCGCCGCACCGGGACTGCCGCCGGGCACCGCCGAGTTCCCCAGCCCCGCGGGGTTCCCGGGATTGTCCACAGCGGCCGAGCCGTTCGCGGCGGCGAACCCGCCCGCACCGGGACCGCCTTGGCCGGGCACGGTGTCGGAGGCGGCGAGCGACCCGAGCGCCACCCGTGCCGCCTCGATCATCGCCACACAGCTCGGATAACGGTCGGCGGGCGCCTTGGCCATGCCCTTGCGGACGACCTCGTCCAGCGCGGGCGGCAAGGCCACGGCGCGGGACACCGACGGCGGCTCCCCGGCGAGATGGCCCTTGATGACCGTCGGCACATCGCCGCGGAAGGGCGGGTTCCCGGTAAGACAGGCGAACAGCACACAGGTGAGGGCGTACTGGTCGGTGCGGCCGTCGAGAGGTTCGCCACGCAGATGTTCGGGGGCGGCGTAGGTGGGCGAGCCGAGGAAGTCACCACCGCGGGTGCGATGGCCGGTGGCGCCACGGCGAGTCAGCCCGAAATCGGCGACGTACACGTGCTCACGAGAGGTTTCGCGGCTGGTGACCAGGACGTTGGCCGGTTTCACGTCGAGGTGTACCAGGCCGTGGCTGTGCAGGGTGTCCAGTGCGTCGGCGACCTGGTCGAGCAGGGTCAGCGCACGGGCGGGGGCGATCGGGCCACCGGAGACCAGGCCGGCGAGGTCCCCGCCGTCGACCATTCGCATGGCGATGTAGAGCATCCCGTCCAGCTCGCCGAAGTCGTACAGCGGCACGACGTTGGCGTGGTCGATCGCGGAGGTGTTGCGGGCCTCGTCGACGAACCGCTCGCGGAACTCGGCGTCCGTGCCGAGGTGGTCACCGATGACCTTCAGCGCCACCTTGCGGCCCAGCCGCACGTCCGTGGCCTGGTAGGTCACGCTCATGCCGCCCTTGCCGAGCACCGAGTCGATGCGGTAGTGGCCCAGCCGCCGACCGGTGAGGTCCCCCGACACATCGCCTGTCACGCTGCGCAGCTTAACGCGCCGGTATCGGCTGCCACTGCCGGTTCGCCCAACCGGTCAACAAGGATGCCTCAGGACACCTTCCGGACCTCGGCTGCCTGGCTGCGGCCGTCCCGCCCGGACTGGATCTCGAACTCGACCCGGTCCCCTTCGTCGAGGGTGCGGAAGCCCTCCGCCTGGATCGCCGAATAGTGCACGAACACATCCGGCCCTTCGGGGGATTCGATGAACCCGTAGCCCTTTTCCGAGTTGAACCACTTGACGGTGCCGACAGCCACGGCGCCCTCCCACGGTGTGAAAACCTACTGCGCTTCCAGCAGGCCGGAAGTGCAGTTCACGCTACCGGAATCAGCGCCGTCGGCAATGGGCAATCGAGCGGAATCCGCTAGCCGCGCGACACCCGCTGGCAGCGCGCGGTGACCAGCACCGTGCCCGGACCGGCGAAGTCGAGCACCAGCCCCTCCCCGGTGCGCAACGACTGCGGGCCGCTCGGATCGACCGCACGCAACCGCGCCTGCACCGCGTCCGGATACGCCAGCACGTACTCCGGGCGGACGGTCACCAGCTCGCCTGGCGAGAGCGTGAACGAATCCACCGGGCCGGGCGAGGTCAGCACCAGCGGCCCGGTCCCGCTGTAGTGCTCCAGGAATCCGGAGTCCGCGCCAAAGAGCTGCTGCAACGGCGCCCAGGCGGCGTCGTGCCGCACCGAACTCGGCCGGGCGAGCACCGCGTCCCGATGCACCGACCAGCCGGTGCCGCCGGTCAGTTCGAGCGGATAGACGTCGCCGGGACCGTCCGGGGCGAGGTCGACCCAGCCACCGCCCTGCGGCGCGGTGAACACCGTCCGGCCGGATTTGCGGCCACCGCGGGCCGCGCTCGACTCGACCACGCCGAAGCTGCTCGCCAGCATGGTCTCGGTGGCCGACTGCACCGCTTCGCCCGAAGCCAGCAGCACCCTCGCCACGCCGAACCCGGGGGTGTGCCTGGTGTGCACCCGCATGTCAGCGCGCGGGGAACGACGCGACGTTGGCGATGGCGGACGACGGCTGCTGCCGAACCTTGACCTGCATTCGTACTCCCGATGCTCCCCGACTGTGCCGGGAGAGTGTTGCACGATCGGGTAACGGAGGCAGGATGGTCCGGTGATCTCCGTCGACGCCTACCGGGGGATCGTGACCGACCTGCTCGGCCACGCCCGGATCACCGCTGTTCCGCTGGCCCGCGCCGCCGGGCTGGTGCTGGCCGCCGACCTGTCCGCGGAGGTGGCCCTGCCCCCGTTCGACAATTCGGCGATGGACGGCTACGCGGTGCGCGCGGCCGACGTCGCAGAGACACCTGTCACGCTTCCGGTGGCGGACGACATCCCGGCCGGGCGAGTGGACGTCGCGCCCCTGGCGCCAGGCACCGCGCATCGGATCATGACCGGCGCTCCGCTGCCGCCCGGCGCGGACGCGGTGGTGATGGTCGAGCACACCGACGGCGGCACCACCGACGTCCGGATCGATCGCGCCGCGGCGGTGGGCAACCACGTGCGCCGCACCGGTGAGGACGTGACGAAGGGCAGCCTCGCCCTGCACGCGGGCACCGTGCTCGGCCATGCACAACTGGGCCTCGCGGCCGCGATCGGCTTGGCCGAACTGCCGGTGCGTGAGCCACTGTCGGTACTCGTCGTGTCCACCGGTACCGAACTGGTGACTGCCCCGGAACCGTTGCGGCACGGGCAGATCTACGAGTCCAACAGCGTGATGCTCGCGGCCGCGCTCAGCGGGCTCGGCTGCCGGGTCGAGGTGGTGCGCAGTGTGGTCGACGACGTCGGGGAGTTCCGCAGGATCGTCGAACCGAAGCTCGCCGGGGCGGATCTGCTGATCACCTCGGGCGGGGTCTCCGCCGGCGCGTACGAAGTGGTGAAGGACGCGCTGAGCACCCAGGGCGTCGAGTTCCGCAAGATCGCGATGCAACCGGGCGGGCCGCAGGGCTGTGGCCGGTGGAACGGCGTGCCGGTGGTGACGCTGCCGGGGAATCCGGTGAGCGTGCTGGTGTCGTTCGAGGCGTTTCTGCGCCCGGCGCTGCTCTCTGCGATGGGGCACCCCGATCCCGAACGCCGCCGGGTCCGCGCGCGGCTCACCGAGGAGCTGTCGTCGCCGCCGGGGCGGCGGCAGTTCCGGCGCGGCTACTACACCCAGGCCGAGGGCGAGGTGACCGGCCAGGTCGGTCCGCGCGGTGGCCCCGGATCCCACCTGCTCGCCGCGTTCACCCAGGCCAACTGCCTGATCGTGCTGCCGGAGGAGGTCACCTCCGCACCCCGCGGCGGCGAGGTCGACGTCCTGCTCCTCTGAAAGCCGTGAAGGGCACCTTCACAGCCTCAGCGTCCAGGGTGTCGGCAAAGTTGGTCGGGGACCCGGCAGTGGGCGATGCGGAGGTGTGTGCGACCACCTCGTGGCGTGCGCCGGACCGGTTTCGGGTCTGTGAAGGGACCCTTCACAGACTCAGAGTCCGTGAAGGGTCCCTTCACAGACCTCTATACCGACTTTGCCGGGGCCCTGGCCTCAGAGTCCGTGAAGGTGCCCTTCACAGCCCTGGCCCTGGCGAGTGGGGGAAGTAGGCTCGGGGCGTGGGCATCATCCTGTGGATCGTCTTCGGCGCGCTGGTCGGGTGGCTGGCGAACCTGGTGGTCGGCGGGCCACGGCGGCGCCGGCAGGGCTGCCTGGTCAGTGTGGTCGTCGGGGTGCTCGGTGCGGCCATCGGCGGGTTCGTCTACCGGCTCGCGACCGGCGAGCAGCGGCAGTTCGACTTCGACTTCCCCAGCTTCGGCGTGGCCATCCTCGGCGCGATCGGGCTGTTGCTGGTGGTGCAACTGGTCAACGCCGTGGTGGACCGCGGCCGGCACCGGGACCACCGGTGAACCTGGTTCAACGGCCTGTCCTCACGGGCGTGGACGGGCTAGACTGACCCGTTCCGCGCCCGGGTGCGTGCATCGTCGGGGGACGCATGCACCCGGGCGGCTTCGCGCACGAGCCGTGCGCCGTGCTCGGCATCCACCAGCTGGGGCACCGGCACCGAAACGATGTCCCGGCGCCAGGCGCACAACATGTGGGCAAGCAGATCGGCTCCGACCATCGCTTCCTCGCCCTCCCGGCCCGGGCACCGGCCCCGAGCGGCGTCGACTACCGGGTGTTATCGGGGAGTTCGACGCGTCGTTACCGGTTTGTGGGCATGACCACCCGGATCGACGCACCTCGTGCGGGGCGCCCGGACCCCGTGTGGCCAGGGGCGGGCGTGTTCCCCCACCGCCGGGCGGTAGCGTGGAGACCACCCGAATCGTACGGGTACACCGTCTGATCCCACCGACCGAAACGAACTGCGGGGAACCGACCCTATGAGCGGCCAGCCCACCGGCAACCCCCTCGCGCACGCCGTCCGGCTCGCCCGCGAGACCATCCCGCCGATGCATCCGGCGGGCCGTCCGTTCGTGCTCGGCGGCCTGGCCGCGACGCTGCTGCTGCGCAGGCTGTGGAAGCCGCTCGGCGTGGCCGGCGCGCTCGCCACCGCCGCCACCGCGGCGTTCTTCCGCGAGCCCAAGCGCGTGCCGCCGCCCCGGGAGAACGTGGCGATCGCCTCGGGGGACGGGCTCGTCTCGCTGATCGAGAAGGCCGTGCCGCCGCCCGAACTGGGCCTGTCCGCCCGGCCGCGGATGCGGGTGAGCGTGTTCCTGTCCGTGTTCGACGTGCACGTCCAGCGCACGCCGTCCGCGGGCATGGTGGAGAAAGTGGCCTACCGGCCGGGCAAATTCCTCTCCGCGGACCTGGACAAGGCGAGCGAGGACAACGAGCGCAACTCCGTACTGCTGCGCACGATCGAAGGCCACGAGCTCGTGGTCGTGCAGATCGCCGGTCTCGTCGCCCGCCGGATCCGGTGTGACGTGGCCGAGGGTGAGAAGGTGGCCGCGGGCCAGACCTACGGCATCATCCGGTTCGGCTCGCGGGTCGACCTGTACCTGCCCGAGGGCAGCAAGGTCGTGGTGGCCAAGGGCCAGCGGACGGTCGGCGGGGAGACCGTGCTCGCCGAACTGCCCCCGCTGGGAGAAGGCTGACGATGGTCCGCGTGACCACCCCCGGCATTCGGCTGCTGCCGAACGCCATCACCGTGCTCGCATTGTGCGCCGGGCTGTCCTCGGTGCAGTTCGCGCTCACCGGCAACTACCCGATGGCGATCGCCTCGATCGGGATCGCCGCGGTGCTCGACAGCCTCGACGGCCGGATCGCCCGGCTGCTCGACGCCACGTCGAAGATGGGCGCCGAGCTGGATTCGCTGTCCGACGGGATTTCCTTCGGCGTGGCCCCGGCGCTCGTGCTCTACGTGTGGCAATCGCACGGCGACCGGATCGGCTGGGTCGCGTCGCTGATCTTCGCGGTGTGCATGATTCTGCGGCTGGCCCGGTTCAACACTCTGCTCGACGAAACCGATAAGCCGGCGTACGCCTCGGAGTTCTTCGTCGGCGTGCCCGCGCCGGCCGGTGGGCTGGTCGCGATGCTGCCGCTGATCCTCAGCCTGCAGTGGGGCGAGGGCTGGTGGTCGGAGCAGTACGTGGTGCTGATCTGGACGATCGCGGTCGCCGCGCTTCTGATCAGCCGAATCCCGACGCTGTCGCTCAAGACCATCAAGGTGCCCGCGAAGGCGATCGCGCCGCTGTTGGTCGGTGTCGGCCTGCTGGCCGCGGCGATCATCCAGTTCCCGCTCGTGGCGCTGGCCGCGGCGCTCGTGCTGTACCTGCTGCACATCCCGTACGCGGTGTACCGGAATCGTTGGCTCGCCGCGCATCCCGAAGCGTGGGCGGTGCCGCCGCGTGAACGCAGGGCGATCCGGCGGGCACGCAGTCAGCGCCGCTTGCGTCTGCGGCCCGCCTCGCGCCGGGTCGCCGGTGCCGCGATGCGCGCGGTCCGGCGTCCGCTCTCGGCCGGTGATCTCGTCCGCACGCGCACCCTGCGCGAACGCGATCACAGCAACACTCCGCCCCCGTCGTCCGGTCCTGGACAGCGGCGGCGGAGCTGGCGGCGGATCGGCATCCGGCGCCGCTAGCCCCTCGTTCTGCGGTGCTCCCGCGTCCGGTGCCGGTGCTAGCGTCCGCGAAATGAATTCAGTCGATCTTGCCTGGCTCGATGCGACCGAGCTGGCCCGCCTGGTCGCGACGGGCGAGGTCACCGCGGTCGAGGTCGTCCAAGCCCACCTCGACCGGATCGAGACGGCCGGCGAGCGGACCAACGCGTTCGTCACCGTGCTGGGCGAGCAGGCGCTGGCCGAGGCGCGCGATCCCCGGCCCGGACCGCTGAGCGGAGTGCCGTTCACGATCAAGGACCTGTTCGACACCGCCGGGGTCCGCACCTCCCGTGGCTCCGCGCTGTTCAGCGACCATGTGCCGGAGCAGGACGCGGTGGCGGTGGCCCGGCTGCGCGCGGCCGGCGGAATTCCGCTCGGCAAGACGAACCTGCCGGAGCTGGCGATCTGGACCGAAACGGACAGTCTGGTCACCGGGCGGACCCGGAATCCGTACGACCCGGACCGCACGCCGGGCGGGTCGAGCGGCGGCGAGTCCGCGGCGATCGCCTCCGGGATGTCCCCGCTCGGGCTGGGCAGCGACCTCGTCGTCTCGCTGCGCGGACCCGCGCACTTCACCGGGATCGCCACGCTGAAGCCGACGCACGGGCGGGTGCCGTGCACCGGGCACTTCTCCGAGACGCTGCGGCGCTGGTGGCACGTCGGGCCGATGGCACGCACCGTGCGCGACCTGCGTCTCGCGCTGTCGCTGCTGGAAGGCCCGGATGGGGTCGACCCGTACGCGGTCGCGGTGCCCGCCGCTCGCCCGTCCGGACGGCCCCGGATCGGCTGGACCACCGACGCGTTCGGCCCGATCGATCCGGAGGTGGCAGGCACCGTCTCGGCAGCTGCAGCCGCGTTGGCGGACCTCGGTTTCGACGTCGAACAGGTCGAGCTGCCGTGGCTGGCCAAACAGGACTGGACTCTCCTGGCCGCCCCGCTGCTTCTCGCCGAGATCCAGCCATACCTGCGCAAGCTCGCCCACGGCCGGGATGCGGAACTGCACCCGTCGACGGCACTCACGCTGGCCATGCCGGAACCCACGCTCGCCGACTACGTGGCGACCGAGCAAGCCGTGGAACAGCTGCGGTCCTCGTTCGCCGGCTGGCTGGAGACCTACGACGTGCTGCTCTGCCCGGTCGTGCCGTTCCCGGCGCAGCCGCACGCGCGGCCAAGCCACTTGGTGGACGGCATCGAGGTGTCCTCCGTCTCCGTCGCTCGCGCGACCGCGCCGTTCAACGTGACCGGGATGCCCGCGCTCGCACTGCCGTTCGGCAAGACCGAAACCGGGCTGCCGATCGGCGTCCAGCTGGCCGGGCGCTGGTGGGCCGACGGAGACCTGCTCGACGTGGCCGCGCGCCTGGAGACGGTGAGCCCGGTACGCGGGCGGCGGCCGGAGTTCTGAGGCACGGTGATCCTCGCTCGCGCGGCCGGGACACACGGTAGTTTGGCGTCGTGAGCGATCCGCAGATCACGTTGACCGTCCGGCACACGTCGTCCGCGCTCGATTCCCGGCGGGGGGTCGTGCGGTTGCACCCGGAGGTGCTCGACGCGCTGGGCCTGCGGGCCTGGGACGCGGTGCACCTCATCGGGGCGCGCCGCAGCGCCGCGCTGGCCGCGCCCGCCGACGAGGCGGGGCTGCCCGGCGTGGTGCTGACCGACGACGTGACGATGTCGAACCTCGGGATCGCCGAGGGCGGTGAGGTCGTGGTCGCCCCGGCCGAAGTCGCCGCGGCGCGGACGGTCACCGTCGCCGGTTCACGGCTGGCGTCGGTGGCGGTGTCCCCGCAGACGTTGCGGCTCGCGCTCACCGGCAAGGTGCTCACCCGGGGAGACGCGGTTTCCCTGCTGCCGCAGGATCTCGTGCCCGCACCGGGTTCGGACGTCGCGGCCGTGCGCGGGCAGCTGTCCCGGGTGATCGGGGCGACCTGGACCAACGAGCTGCTGACCGTCACGGCCACCGAGCCGGACGGCGCGGTCGCGGTCGGACCGTCCACAGTGGTCAGTTGGCGGGACGGCGCACGCACCGGCGAGCCGCCGAGCGTGCCGCGGCCCTCGACGCGAAGCGCGACCGCGCTGGTGCGCAGCACCGCGGTGACCGCGGAGGAGGACTACCTCGAAGCGGAGATCGTCGAGGAAGTGATCACCGAGGTCAAGGAGGTCGTCGAACCGGTCCCGCCGGTCACCGACCTCGCGGGCGCCGAGGGCGCGGCGCGGAAGCTCGCCGAATGGTTCGACCTCGCCTTCCGCCGTCCGGAGCTGTTGACGCGACTCGGCACTTCGGCACAGCTGGGCGTCCTGCTGTCCGGGCCGGAAGGCGTCGGCAAGGCCACGCTGGTGCGGTCGGTCGCGAAAGCCGAGGACGTGCGCGTGGTCGCGCTGACCGCGCCGAACATCGCCGTGCTGGAACCGGGCGCGGCCTACACCCGGTTCCGGGAAGCGATCGAGCGCGCCGCCAAGGGAGAAGGCCCCGGGGTGCTGCTGATCAACGACATCGACGCGTTGCTGCCGGCGTCTCAGCCGCCGCCGGTGGCCACTGTGGTGCTGGAAGAGCTGCGTGGCGCGCTGCGCCGCGAAGGTCTCGCGGTGGTGGCCACGACCGCGCGTGCCGAGTCGGTCGATCCGCGGTTGCGCGCCGCCGACCTGCTCGATCGCGAGCTGAGCCTGCCGCTGCCGGACGCGAAGACCCGCGTCGAGCTGTTGCGCATCCTGCTGCGTGACGCCCCGGTCGAACCGGGCGCCGACCTCGGCGTCCTCGCCGAGCGCACACCCGGCTTCGTCGCCGCCGACCTGCTCGCCCTGCGCCGGGATGCGGCTTTGCGGGCCGCCTTGCGCCAGCGAGAGGCCGCCGAGCCGCTGATCTCCCAGCAGGATCTGCTCGACGCGCTCGCCACCGTCCGGCCGATCTCACTGTCCACATCGGACAATCTGGCCACCGGCGGGCTCACCCTCGACGATGTCGGGAACATGACCGCGGTGAAGGAAGCGCTGACCGAGACGGTGTTGTGGCCGTTGCGCTACCCCGATTCGTTCGCCCGGCTCGGGGTGGAGCCGCCTCGCGGGGTGCTGCTCTACGGCCCGCCCGGCGGCGGGAAGACGTTCCTGGTCCGGGCGCTCGCCGGCACCGGCGCACTGAACGTGTTCGCGATCAAGGGTGCCGAACTGCTGGACAAGTGGGTCGGCGAGTCCGAGCGCGCGGTGCGGGACCTGTTCCGCCGCGCCGCGGAGGCCGCGCCCTCGCTGATCTTCCTGGACGAGATCGACGCGCTGGCCCCGCGCCGTGGCCAGTCCTCGGACTCCGGCGTGGCCGACCGGGTGGTCGCCGCACTGCTCACCGAACTGGACGGGGTGGAGCCGATGCGCGAGGTCGTCGTACTCGGCGCGACCAACCGGCCCGAGCTGGTCGACCCGGCGCTGCTGCGCCCCGGCAGGCTGGAGCGCCGGGTCTACGTACCGCCGCCGGACGCGGAATCGCGCGCCGCGATCCTCACCGCGACCGCGAAGAACACTCCGCTGGCCTCCGATGTGGACCTGAAGGCGGTGGCCGCGGAGATGGAAGGCTACTCGGCGGCGGACTGTGCGGCGCTGATCCGGGAGGCCGCGCTCACCGCGATGCGCGAGTCGCTGGAAGCACGCGAGGTCACCGCCGCGCATCTGGAGAAGGCCCGCACGGTCGTGCGGCCGTCCCTCGATCCGGCTCAGCTGGCCCAGCTTGCCGCCTACGCCCAAGCACAACAGGACCGCTGAGGCCCCCCTCACCAAGATTGAAGGCTGTGAAGGGCACCTTCACGGACTCTGAGGCTGTGAAGGTGCCCTTCACAGCTTTTCAGCTGCCCTGGTGGCCGTGGTAGTCCTTGGTGATGATCACGATGACCCCGGGGCTGGAGCCCTGGATACCGTCGAACCGCGGCTGCACGGCGAAGCCGAACTCGGTGCCCAGCTGCTTGGCCGCGGCCTCCTCGTCGGTGCCCGGGCGGAAGTAGGCGGTGGTCTTCGGGATCGTGCCCTCGGCGTAGTTGCCGACCTCGGCCACGTTCCAGCCCGAGGCACGGAAGTCGCTGGCGGCCTGTTCGGCGAGGTGCTTGACCAGCGAGTTGTTGTAGACCCGCAGGGTGACCCACTTGTTCGAGGCCTGCTCGCCGTTACCCGCCTGACCGGGCTGTCCGCCCGATTGGCCCGGCTGCGCACCGGGCCGGCCACCCGCCGCAGTCGACGAGGAGGGCGGCGGCGACGGCGGCGCGGAAGACGAGGACGGCGGTGCGGAGGAGGACGTCGAGGCCGGCGCCTGGCTGGACGTCGGGCCTACGCTCGGCGCGCTCGACGTGGCCGGGGCGGCCTTGTCGTCGCTGCTCGAATTGGAGGTGTTGAGCACGGTCACGCCGCCGACGACCGCGGACACCACAGCGACCCCGATCAGCGCAACGCCCGCGGCTCGCAGCGGGCGAGACAGTCCGGAGAAGAAGCTCATGACAGCTCGATCCCCAACCGGCGTGCGCCGCGTTTGCGCTGCCGCGCCGCGCGGGTCTTGCGCAGCCGCTTGACCAGCATCGGGTCCGCGGCCACCGCCTCCGGCTTCGCCAGCAGTGCGTTCAGCAGCTGGTAGTAGCGGGTGGAGGAGAGCCCGAACCGCTCGCGGACGGCGTTTTCCTTGGCGCCGGCGTGCCGCCACCATTGCCGCTCGAACGCGAGGATGTCCAGCTCACGCTCCGTCAGCCCCGTTACGGGGTCCGGCCGCGACGGCTGATCCTCAGCCATCGACTCCGCGGCGTCCATGCGGTCCTCGCAATCGGTGTCGGCTGTCGCTTCCGCGGGCGCCATTCAACCACGGAACACCCCTTCCACTTGGGTATCCGGCACGGCGCGTCACGGTCGGTTCCAGGTGTAGCAGGTGGGTCCGACTAAACTCGGTGCTCGTGAGCGTCCTCCCCATCTGCATCGCCGGCGAACCCGTGCTGCACCAGCCGACTCGCGAGATCACCGAGTTCGACGAAAAGCTGCGCACGCTCGTCGAGGACATGTTCGAGACGATGTACGCGGCCGAGGGCGTGGGCCTCGCGGCCAACCAGGTCGGCCTCGACTTGCGCCTGTTCGTCTACGACTGCCCGGACGACGAGGGCGTGCAGCACCGCGGCGTGGTGGTCAACCCGAAGCTGGAGACCTCGGAGATCCCGGAGACCATGCCCGACCCGGACGACGATTGGGAGGGCTGCCTGTCCGCCCCCGGCGAGTCCTACCCGACCGGCCGGGCGAGCTGGGCCAAGGTGACCGGCGCCGACGTGGACGGCACCCCGATCGAGGTCGAAGGCACCGGCTACTTCGCCCGCTGCCTGCAACACGAGACCGACCACCTGGACGGCTACCTCTACCTGGACCGCCTGATCGGCCGCCACGCCCGCGCGGCGAAGAAGATGCTCAAGCACAACAAGTGGGGCGTCCCCGGCCTGACCTGGCTACCCCCGAAAACCCCGGCCGACGCCTGATCTCTGTGGCCGACGCCTGATCTCTGTGAAGGGTCCCTTCACGGACTCTGCGTCCGTGAAGGGACCCTTCACAGCATTGATCCCGAGCGGCCCAGTGCAGGTCAGCAGCCCAGGAAGTGGCAACGCACCACTGTGGGCTGCTCGATCACCCGGCCAGTGCGGACAGCCCAGGCCAGCCGGACGTACTGGGCGTGCGTCCAGGCGAGCGGAGTCGCCGAAGCGGTCGGGGTGCCTGGCGCGTGTCCCTCGGTTCCGGACGGCGGGTTCTCGTCCCACACCTGCTCCGGCAGGGTGTCCGCCGGGCTTGCCGCTCGCGACAGGTCACGGAGCCGGCCGGCTGCGGCGGCACGGTCACCGGTGGCCAGTTCGTACTCACCGCGCTCGCCCGCCAGCAACGGCCACAGCCTGCCGAAGGTAGAACGGCTGCCGGCCGGGAAGGTGTTGTCCCACGGCGCGCCGTGGGCCTGTTCGCCGTAACCGTCCTTTGTGTACCGGTGCCAGAATTGCCCGCTCGGCGTGTGGTACGAGATGTCCGCGTCGGTGACGCGCACGCTGTTGCGGATCACCGGATCCTCCGGCGCGTAGATGCCGAGGCGGACCAGCTCCAGGAAGCCCGCGTCGGTTACCGCGCGTTGATCCATTGTCACCGACGAGTTGCCCAGGTTGTACACGGTGCCCGCGTTCGCGTTTCCGTCCTTGGTGAGACGAACGAAGTACGGGTCTTTCGACAGTGGACCGTTGCTGGTCACCGTCCACTGTGGTAGCGAGGCTTTGAATCGGTCGGCCGCGGCGAGGTAGCGCCCGGCGTCGGCCGCGGCGCCCGTGCGGTGCGCGAGATCCGCGGCACAGACCAGGCCGGCGATCACGGCCGCGATGGTCGACGGCGAGTACCCGTCCTGCTCTTCCCACCGTTCCTGCTGGCTGTACGGAGAAGTCTTGCCGTTGTCCGCGCGCCAACTCAGCAGGAACTCGGCCGCCCGGCGGACGCCCGGCCACAGCTCCGTCCGCCCGAGTTGTTGCGCCAGCACGATAGGGAGCGCGGTCTCGTCGAGCTGGATCGACTTCCAGTACGGCGTTCCGTCCACAGTGGTGTTCTGTGGCAGATGCCCGTCCGGCACTTGCTGGGTGCCGAACAGGTAGTCCACGGAACGGTCCGCCGCTCCGCGATCGCCGGCCGCCAGCAGCCCGGTGGCGATCTGGTAGAGGTCCCGCGGCCACACCAGATGATAGGTACCGGACGGCGAGAATTCCGGGTCGTTGTTCCCGAATCGCCACGGCATACTCGGCGACGCGATGAACGCGCCCGGGTGCCGTTTGTCCTCACTCGCCGCCAAAGTGAGCACCGAAGCGAGGTACAGATCGCGATCCGCGGGCGACGGCGGAGCACTCAAGGTGTGCAGGTAGTCATGCCAGCCGCGATCGTAATCCCGCTGCACCGAAGAGAACCCACGTCGTTGTGAGGCATTCGCAGCACGACTGGCCGCGACCGGATCCGCCGCCATGCCGAGGGCGAGAGTCACCTGTCGTACACCAACACCGTCCACTGTGGTTTGTCCACTGAGGACGACGTTTCCCTTGCTCGCGGAGGTGTACGGGATCAGTGCGCGGTTCGTGGTCAGCTGCGTGATCCCGTCGGACACTCCGGAATAGCCAACGCTGGTGCGGGAAAACGCGGGCGAGGCGGTGAACGCGGCCGCGGTCTTGCCGTCCTTCGCGGTCATTTCGGAACCGGTGGCCTGCGCGGAATCGTCACTGCCATCATTGGTCAGGTCCGGATCAGCGACCGCGTAAAGCTGGTACGGATGGCCGGTGAGCGAGGTGAGATCGACCTGTACCAACACCGTGGCGCGCGCCGGATCGGTCACGTATGTCTTGGTCAACCGCCATCGGCGCTGATCGTCGGTGATCGTTTGCTCGTAGCCGAGGCTGGAGCCGTCCACACGCCGGACTCGCTGGGCACGCGCGGAGGAGTCGACCGTCGCGAAGGTCCGGCCGTCGCTCACCACCAGATCCAGCGAGCGCACACTCGGCGTCGACAGGTCCGGGTAGTAGACCTCCGACATCCGGCCGCCCTGCAAGGTGAACCACACATTGCTGCCGCGCTCGCGCGCCGTGCCGAACCCGGTCTTGTCCGCCGGCAGCCAGCTCGGGTGCGCACCGGGGCGCCCGGGCGCCTCCCCCGGCGCCACCGCGGCCGCCGGTACCGCGCTTGTCACCAGCAGCGCGGCAAGCGCCAGAAGAAGGACCTTTCGCATTTCCACCCCGCATAGTGCGATTCGTCACGGAACGCACTGCGATTCTCACCCCTGCGCACCCCGGCCGCCCAGTGCTCCGATCCAGTGAAGCCACCCCGAGTCGACAAGGCGACAGGCTTGTGCGGACCCGATCCGCCGTGGCATGGTCGGAGGGCAACCCCCATTCAACACAACGCGGGAGCTCGCGCCTTGGCGGGCTGAGAGGGCGGCTGGTGTCTGTCTCGTGGACACCCGGTGCCGCCGACCGCAGGAACCTGACCGGGTAATGCCGGCGTAGGGAGTGAACGTCGTTGACGACGCTGGAAAACGCGAGTGCGGACGAGGACCGGGCGATCACGCCTTCGGTGACCACCGGCCCGATCACCGGTTCCCGCAAGATCCACCACCGGACCGAATCCGGCCTGCGGGTACCCGCCCGGCGGATCGACCTGTCGAACGGGGAGCACTTCGACGTGTACGACACGTCGGGCCCGTACACCGATCCGGAAGCCACCATCGACGTCCACAGTGGACTTCATCCATTGCGGGCGGGCTGGGCCGACGGGCGGGCGCACAACACCCAGCTCGGCTGGGCGAAAGCCGGGGTGATCACCCGGGAGATGGAGTTCATCGCGGCCCGTGAGCGGTGCACGGCGGAGTTCGTGCGCGACGAGGTGGCTCGCGGCCGCGCGGTCATCCCGGTCAACCGCAGGCATCCGGAGAGCGAGCCGATGATCATCGGCAAGAACTTCCTGGTGAAGGTCAACGCCAACATGGGCAACTCGGCCGTCTGGTCCTCTGTGGAGGAGGAGGTGGACAAGATGGTCTGGGCCACTCGCTGGGGCGCGGACACCATCATGGACCTGTCCACCGGCAAGCGGATCCACGAGACCCGGGAATGGCTGCTGCGCAACTCCCCGGTGCCGGTCGGCACCGTGCCGATGTACCAGGCGCTGGAGAAGGTCAACGGGGACCCGGAAAAGCTGTCCTGGGAGGTCTACCGGGACACCGTGCTCGAACAGTGCGAGCAGGGCGTGGACTACATGACCGTGCACGCCGGCGTGCTGCTGCGGTACGTGCCGCTCACCGCGCGGCGGGTCACCGGCATCGTCAGCCGCGGCGGGTCCATCATGGCCGCCTGGTGCCTGGCCCACCACCAGGAATCCTTCCTGTACACGCATTTCTCCGAGCTGTGCGAGATCCTGCGCGAGTACGACGTCACGTTCTCCCTCGGCGACGGCCTGCGTCCGGGCTCGATCGCGGACGCGAACGACCGCGCGCAGTTCGCCGAGCTGGAAACTCTCGGCGAGCTGACGCACATCGCCCGCGAGCACGACGTGCAGGTGATGATCGAGGGTCCCGGCCACGTGCCGATGCACAAGATCAAGGAGAACGTGGAGCTGGAGGAGAAGCTCACCGGCGAGGCGCCGTTCTACACCCTCGGTCCACTCGCGACAGACATCGCGCCGGCCTACGACCACATCACCTCCGCGATCGGTGCGGCGCAGATCGGCTGGTACGGCACCGCGATGCTGTGCTACGTCACACCGAAGGAACACCTCGGCCTGCCCAACCGCGACGACGTGAAGACCGGGGTGATCACCTACAAGATCGCCGCGCACGCGGCGGACCTGGCCAAGGGCCATCCGCACGCGCAGGAGTGGGACGACGAGCTGTCCAAGGCACGCTTCGAATTCCGCTGGAACGACCAGTTCAACCTGTCGCTCGACCCGGACACCGCGCGGTCCTATCACGACGAGACGCTGCCCGCCGAACCGGCGAAGACCGCGCACTTCTGCTCCATGTGCGGGCCGAAGTTCTGCTCCATGCGGATCACCCAGGACGTGCGCAAGTACGCCGAGGAGCACGGTCTGTCCACTGTGGAGGCCATTGAAGCCGGAATGGCGGAGAAGTCGGACGAGTTCGCCGAGCGCGGCAACAAGGTCTATCTGCCCGTGGTCGGGCAGTGACCAACGCCGCACCGCACACCGCCCTCACCATCGCCGGATCCGACTCCGGCGGTGGTGCGGGTGTGCAGGCCGATCTGCGCACCTTCTTCGCGCACGGCGTACACGGGCTGGTCGCGCTGACCGCGGTCACCGTGCAGAATTCCCTGGGCGTGCAGGGTTTCACCGAGATTCCGGCCGAAGTCGTACGCGCGCAGATCAAGGCCGTCGCGTCCGACATGGGTGTGGACGCGGCGAAGACCGGCATGCTCGCCACTGCCGAGATCATCCACACCGTCGCCGGGACACTCGACGAAGTCCACATCGGACGCGGTACGGACACGCCCTTCGTGGTCGACCCGGTGGCAGCGTCGATGACCGGCCACGCTCTGCTGCGGGAAGAAGCGCTGGAAGCCATCCGCACCGAGCTTTTCCCGCGCGCAACGCTGATCACGCCCAATCTCGACGAGGTACGGCTGCTCACCGGCGTCGAGGTGACGGACGGGGCGAGTCAGCGCCAGGCAGCGGAAGCGTTGCTGGAGTTCGGTTCGGCGTGGGTGCTGGTCAAGGGCGGGCACCTGTACGACGCCGAGGATTGCGTGGACTTGCTCACCGACGGCGCCGAGACGATCGAGCTTTCCGGCCCGCGCATCGCGACGAAGAACACGCACGGCGGCGGTGACACCATGGCGTCGGCCATCACCTCGGCCCTCGCGAACGGCGCCGACGTGCCGGCCGCGGTGAGCGCGGCGAAGCGGTTCATCGAGCGCTGCGTGGCCGAGGCGTATCCCCTCGGCGCCGGGGTCGGCCCGGTGTCCCCCTTCTGGCGGCTTCGCGGGTAAAGCTGTGAAGGTGGCCTTCACGGACTCTGCGTCCGTCAAGGTTCCCTTCACAGACATATGGTGGGCACCATGCAGGACGCTCCGAGCCCACCGTCGGCTCTCACCATCGCCGGTTCGGACTCCGGCGGCGCCGCCGGGCTGCAGGCCGATCTGCGCACCTTCCTCACCTGCGGGGTGCACGGGCTGGTCGCGGTCACCGCCGTGACCGTGCAGAACACCCTCGGCGTGCACGACCGTGCCGACCTGCCGCCGCACATCGTGGCCGGCCAGATCGAGGCAGTGGCCTCGGACATGGGCGTGCAGGCGGCGAAGACCGGCATGCTCGCCTCCGCCGAGATCATCCACGCGGTCGCGGCGGCATGTGACGAAGCGGGCATCGGCCGCGACGCCGCAGTGCCGTTCGTGGTCGACCCCGTGGCCGCGTCGATGACCGGGCACCCGTTGTTCGACCAGGCCGGGCTCACGGCGCTACGCAACGAGCTGTTGCCGCGCGCCACCTTGGTGACCCCGAATCTTGACGAAGTACGACTGCTCACCGGGATGACCGTGACCGACCGCGCGGGCATGCGCACGGCGGCCGTGGTGCTGCACCGGATGGGCCCGAAGTACGTGCTCGTGAAGAGCGGCCACCTGGTGTCCGATCCGGAGTGCGTGGACCTGCTGTTCGACGGCACCACGTTCGTCGAGCTGCCCGGCCCGCGGCACCGGACCCCGCACACGCACGGAGCAGGCGACACGATGGCCTCCGCACTCACCGCAGGGCTGGCCAAGGGCATGTCGATGGTGGAAGCCGCGCGGTACGGCAAGTGGTTCGTTTCGCAGGCGGTCGAACACTCGTACCCGATGGGCGCGAAGATCGGCCCGGTGTCCGCGTTCTGGCGGCTGGCGCCGGAAGAGCGGTAGCTCAGGTCTCGTCGGAGATGAGGGCTTCCAGCGCGGGCAACGCGGCGATCAGCGTCGCACGGGACTCCGGGCTGAGCCGGTCGAGCCGGCGGTTGAGCTCCTGCACGCGGGTGGACCGCACGCCGGACACCAGCCGCTCGCCCTCCTCGGTGGCACGGGCCAGCCAGGCCCGGCGGTCGACCGGATCGGATTCGCGGGTGACGTAGCCCGCCTCCACGAGCGTGGCCACGATGCGCGACATGGTCGCCGCCGCGACCCCCTCCTTGGCCGCGAGATCGCCGAGCCGCAGCTCGCCGAAGTGCACGAGGGTGGCCAGCGCGGAGATCGCGCCGTGGCCAGGCCCCGGTACGCCGGCCTGTCGCAACGACCGGGACAGCCGCCCAACCGCCAGGTACAGCCTGCCGGATACGTCCTGGACCGGGGAAAGAGTCACGGTTCGGCTCCTCCTGCCGATGGGGGCCCGCCGTGAGGGCGCGCCGGAAAGGTGCCGTCAACCATACGGCCTGCCGGTGCTCAGTCCGCGTCAAGCGCGGGCGGAATCACCTGAAGACGCTTTCCGTGCGGCCGGACCGGGCTGCGCCGGTCCAGCGAAGGCCGCGGTTCAGGCCGCGGTATTGCGACGGTGTGCGGTCGGGCTGAGTCCACGGACGCGCTTGAACGCGACGGACAGTGCGAAGGCGTTGGCGTAACCGACCCGGTGGGCGATGGATTCCACGGTGTCGTTCGTCTCGCGCAACAGGTCCGCCGCCAGCGTGAGCCGCCAGCCGGTCAAGTAGGTCATCGGCGCTTCGCCGACCAGAGCCGTGAACCGGCGGGCAAGGGCGGCGCGGGAAACTCCGGTCCGGCCGGCGAGTTCGGCGACGCTCCACCGATGCGCCGGATCCTCGTGCAGCAGCCGCAATGCCCGGCCCGCCACGGGATCACTCTGCGCGCGGTACCACCCCGGCGGGTGAGAACCCGGCTGGGCGAACCACGCGCGCAGGGTGACGATAAGGGCGAGATCGAGCCAGCGGTCGAGCACGCTCTGCTGGCCCGGTTCGTTGCGCTGAATCTCGCCGAGTACCAGGTCCATCACGTGCCCGGCGACGTTTTCGGCCGGTACCACCAGCACCGGCGGCAACGCGGCGAGCAGCCGGCGGCTGACGTCGCTGTCCAGCTGGTAGGTGCCGCTGACGACCATCACCTCGCCCTCGGGCCGGCCGCCGTGGGTCCGGACGCCAAGCCGGACGCTGTAGTCGACGGGCGCTCCCGGCAACGGCTCGCAGACGCCGCCGGGATGGATGCGCAGCTGCGGCGCGGTGCCCGGGTCGTCGGCCACGACGTACGGCTCTGGCCCGGCCAGCACCGCGACGTCACGCTCTCCCAGCCGGACTGGTTCCTGTCCTTCGCGGACGATCCACCCGCAGCCGCGCACGAGGGTGGCCAGGGCGAGCTGGGCTTCGTCACGGATGTCCAGGCTCCACGGCGGGTCCAGGATCGTCAGGTTGAACACCCCGCCCCGGGCCCGGGTGGAGGCGAGCAGGTCGTCGAGAACGTCCATGGCTAGCACGCTAGCTGAGACGTACAGATATGGGGATGCGTCAGAAGGCCATGGATTGGCTCAGCGAGCCGGAGTGAACTACTCCCATGACATCTCCTCCTGAATGGCATGGGCAAGACCGGGCGCCGCGTGGTGGCACGGCTGACGTCGCAAGGCGTACCCGGGCCGGCCGGTTCGTCGAGCAAGCCGCCGAAGACGGCCTGCGCCGGGTGGTGTCGCTGTCCACCCGCGGCGTCGGCAGCCCCGGCCGCACGCCGTCCAGAACAGAGTGGACTGGACCATTGCCCGGCTGGCCGAGCCGGTACGTCGACCTGGATCCGGACGACCACCTCGCCGAGCCGATCGGTTTCGGCCTGCCCCGGCAAGACGCGGAGACAGTGCGCGATCTGTTCGCCGTGATCCGCGACCACGGTTCCGAAGACGTTTCCGACGGGGTCGCGGCGGTCCTGGGCCAGACTCCCCGCGACTTCCCCGGCTGGGCGAGATCCACCGCGAAGACCGGCGCATGGTCTACGACCTGACCTGTGGCAAGAGGCCACACCCGGAGCATTGGAGGTCCACAATGGACACGGTACGGACGCTGTCGCTGATCCTGGCGACGCTGACGATGGGCCTGATCACCGGCGCGTTCGCCGTGTTCTGGCACGCGATCATGCCCGGCCTCGCCACGACCGACGACCGGACGTTCGTCAGCGCGTTCCAGTCGATCGACAAGGCGATCATCAACCCGTGGTTCATGATCAGCGGCTTCGCCGGTGCGCTGATCTGCACGCTCGCCGCGACGTTCACCCAGCTCGGCCGTCCGGCCTTCCCGTGGATCGCGCTCGCGCTCGCGCTTTACCTGGTCGCCTTCGTGATCACGATCGCGGTCAACGTGCCGCTCAACAACGCGATCAAGGCGGCGGGCCTGCCCGAGCGCGCCACGGATCTCGCCACGATCAGGGCGGCTTTCAACGAGGCCGGATGGCGGGCGTGGAACCTCGTGCGCGTGCTCGTCAGCACTGCCGCCTTCGCCGGTCTGACCTGGGCGTTGGTGGTACACGGGCGGACCATGGCGAGCTAGCCGCGCGAACCGGGGGGGCTCGGCGCCCGCGTCTTTCTCACTTGACCCGAAACGGATGACCCCGTCCGGTTGCCGGGCTGCAAATGGAGCCATGGCGTCAACTTCAATGCGATTCGCCGCTTTCGACCGATACGGCCCGACCGACGTGCTGTACGAGACGACTGGCCCACCGCCTCAGGAAGGCCCTGAGGAGGTGCTGGTGCGGATGCGCGCGGTTTCGGTCAACAGTGCGGAGTTGGCCCTGCGTTCCGGCGCGATGCGGCCGTTGAGCGGCAGAAGGTTCCCCAAGCGGCTCGGTACCGACCTGGTCGGCGAGATCGTTGACCCGGGCACGAGCCGGTTCGCCACCGGGGACCACGTGTGGGGCATGTTCGGCCGCCGGATGGGCAGCGCCGCCGAGTACGTCGCGGTCGACGCCGACCACGTGCCGGACGGCTGGATTCGGTGCAAGCGGCATCGCTGATCATCGGTAGTACCGCGATCACCGCGCGCCGGGGGAACTCGGCCGGTTCGACGTGATCCTGGACACGGTCGGCACCGACCTGCCCGCGTTCCACCGGCTGCTCACCCAGCGCGGACGTTTGGTCGAGATCGCCTTCAACCCCGATCGGCTGCTCGCCACGGTGGGCTACGCGTTGCTGCATTCGCGGCGCCGTACCGGCCGATCCGGTTCTTCAGCGGCAATCCCCACAGCCCGCTGATCGCCGAACTGGGCAGGCTGTTCCGCACCGGCGCACTCCGTCCGCAGGTGGACCAGGTGTTCCCGCTCGCGCAGATCGCCGAAGCCCATCGCACGCTGGAACGCGGCGGAGTGCGGGGCAAGATCGTGGTCGAGATCTAACGCGGCGGGCTCGACGCGTGCGCCCAGAACCGTTGCGGCACCCGGCCGGCGCCGCGGGCGAGGTAACCCGCCTCGACCGCGGCGCGCATCGCCGCGGCCATGCTTTCCGGATCCGCGGCCCGGGTCACCGCGGTCGACAACAGTACCGCGGCGCAGCCGAGTTCCATGGCCAGCGTGGCGTCCGAGGCCGTGCCGATACCCGCGTCGAGCACCACCGGGACCGACGCACGCGCCACGATCAGCTCGATGTTGTGCGGGTTCCGGATACCGAGCCCGGTGCCGATCGGCGCGCCGAGCGGCATCACCGCCGCGCAGCCCGCCTCCTCCAGGCGAAGCGCGAGCACCGGATCGTCGTTGGTGTAGGCGAACACGGTGAATCCGTCGGCCACGAGCCGTTCGGCGGCTTCGAGCGTTTCGATCGGATCGGGCAGCAGGGTGCGGTCGTCCGCGTGCACCTCCAGCTTCACCAGATCCGTGTCCAGCGCCTCACGCGCGAGCTGCGCGGTGAGCACCGCCTCGGCCGCGGTCCGGCAGCCCGCGGTGTTCGGCAGCAGCTGAATGTCCAAGCGCCGCAACAATTCCAGCACTCCGGATCCACCCTCGGCGTCGGCCCGGCGCAACGCCACGGTGGTGAGTCCGGTGCCGGACGCGACCAAGGCGCGTTCCAGCACTTCGAGGTTCGCCGCGCCACCGGTGCCGATGATCAGCCGTGAGGAGTACTTGTGACTCCCGATGATCAGGTCGTCCATGATCAGCCTCCCTGCACCGCGGTCAGCACGTCGAAGTTCGCGCCCTTCGGCACGACGGCAGCGGCCCAGTCCCCGCGGCGCACGACCTCGCCGTTCACCGCCACGGCCACGCCCTGCCGGCTCGCGCCGACCGCGTCGAGCACCTCGATCACGGTGCTGTGGTCGGGAAATTCCCGCCACTGGCCGTTGAACTTGATCTCCATCAGACTTGCTCCCTCTCCGCCAGACGGGCAGGCGACGCCGCACCGACCTCCTCCGGCGGTGCTTCACCGGACAGCCACGCCAGCACCGCGTCCGCAGTCACCGGCGCCATCAACAGTCCATTGCGGTGATGTCCTGTCGCCGCGTACACGCCTTCGCCGACCTCACCGATGTACGGCAACGCATCCCGACTTCCCGCGCGCAACCCGGCAGCAGTCTCCACCAACTCGTATTCAGTGATGCCCGGCAGAATCCGCTCCGCGCCCTCCAGAAGCTCGCGTACGCCGCGCGCGGTCACCGCTTCGTCGAAACCTGCTTCGTACTGCGTCGCACCCAGCACGAGTTCACCGTCCGCGCGTGGCACGAGGTAGATCGGGCGGCCTTCGACGATCGCGCGCACCGTGTACGACGGAGGCGGCAGACAACCACGTCTAGGCCGCAACCGCAGGATTTCTCCCTTGAGCGGACGTACAGCGTGCTCCAGTCGCGTACACAGCTGCCCGGTCCACGCGCCCGCAGCGAGCACGACCGGACCGGGCACGTCGTCCAGGCTCGACAAGCGTTCCCGGCGAAACTGGACCCCCCGCCGGGCACCCGCTTCGGCCAGCGCCATGAGCAATTTCCGGTTGTCCACCGCCAGATCGCCCGGCACGTGCAACCCGCTGCGCACCGCGCCGATCCCAGGCGCGAGCCTGCGGGCCTCCCGGCCGGTCAACGTCTCCACACCCCGGCCGAGCGACTGGAAATGCCCGGCGAGAACGTCCAGGTACCCAGCGTCAGCAGCATCGAACGCGAGGACGATCGTGCCGTGCCCGGCCAGCCCGGGATCCGTGCCCTCAGCGGCGAGATCGCGTGCGAAGGCAGGCCATCGCCGCAACGACGCCTCGCCCAGCAGGAGCACGTCCTCCTCGCCGGGCCAAGCCTCGGTCACCGGCGCGAGCATGCCGCCGGCCAGCCAGGAAGCACCACCGCGCACCGGTTCCGGATCGACCACGGTGACCCGCCTGCCACGCGCCGCCGCCCGCCACGCCACGGAAAGACCGATCACGCCGCCACCGACGACGGTCAGGATTGTGCTGTCGGAATTCACCTTCACGCTCCCTGCGCCGGCATGACCCGGATCAGGTTCCACGGTCGGAGCGGCAGCTCCCTCTCAGCCCGTGCCTCGGGCTCCCGTGCGGACCACCCCACCGTAGCGCGCGGGTACCGTCACCGCCATGCCCGCCTTGACCGGAGACCAGATCCGCGCCCGGCTCGCCGACGCCCGGCTGTACCTGTGCACAGACGCCCGCACCTGCCGTGGCGACCTCGCCGAGTTCGCCGACGCAGCGCTGGCCGGTGGCGTCGACATCGTGCAACTGCGGGACAAGACCGGCGGCGGCCCGCTGGAAGCGAAACAGGAGATCGCCGCGCTGGAAGTGCTGGCCGAGGCATGTGCCCGCCACGGTGCACTGCTGTCGGTGAACGACCGCGCGGACGTCGCGCTCGCCGTCGGCGCCGACGTGCTGCACCTGGGCCAGGACGACATCCCGGTGCCGCTTGCCCGGCGCGTGCTTGGCGACGACGTGGTCATCGGCCGCTCCACTCATTCCGCCGAACAGGCCGCCACGGCCGCCGCCGAGGACGGCGTTGACTACTTCTGCACCGGACCGTGCTGGCCGACGCCGACCAAGCCAGGCCGCCACGCCCCGGGCCTGGACCTGGTGCGCAGCACCGCGGCGAGCGGCAACACCCGGCCGTGGTTCGCCATCGGGGGCATCGACCAGGCACGGCTGCCCGAGGTGCTCGACGCCGGTGCGTCACGGATCGTTGTGGTCCGTGCGCTGACTGAAGCCGAGGACCCGAAGGCCGCCGCCGAGGCGTTGCGCGACCGGCTCGGCTGAGCCTCAGTTACCCGGGTCCGACTGCGGTGACTGCTTCGGTTGCTGCGTCTGGGTCTGTGTCTGCTGCTGCTTCTGCGTGGTCGACTGCGAAGACGACTCGGTGGTCGAAGGCGCGACCTGCTGCTCCTGGGTCTGCGACGTGCTCGTGGTCGGCGAGGTGGTGGGCGCCGCAGGCTTCGTGGTCGGCGTGTTCAACGGGGTGTCGGTGGCCGGCGCGTTCTGCGACTTGGTCGGCTTGTTCTCGTGCGTGGTTTCCTGCCGGCTCGTGTTCTGGTGCGGGTACAGGCCGGTGTTCGCGGCACCGCCGGTGCCCCAGTCGACGGTGAAAAGCACGACCAGCGCCCCCACGAAGGCGGCCGCGCTGGTGCCGATCACCAACGGCCAGCGCAGCTTCCGGAGCCGGTCGAGGAAGCTCCCGCCTTCGTCGGGCTCGGCCAGATCGTTCGGTCGCAGCTGCGAGATCCGCACCGTCGGCATCTCGGACGGATCGGTGGACAACATCATGGTCGGCGCTTCCGCCGGGTTGCCGACCGCGTCCAGCCCGTCCCGCGAGCGGCCGGCGGTCGCGAGCTTCTCGCGCGCCTTCACCGCCGCGTCACGCGTCCGGTGCAGCGAGCGCAAGTACAGCTCGCCCCCGACACTGGTGATGATGCTCGCCAGCCCGGCGCCGAGCACCGTGCCCGCCACGCCCAGCTTCGAACCCAGCAATGCCGCGGTGACCGCGGCGAGTGCCGCCGCGGCCACCGAAGCCGGCCGCAGACCCTTCTTTTCGGCCTGCTCCGGCGCTGTCTTCTGCTCCTCGCCCATGATTCCGATCTGCTTCGATTCCCACCCTGATACTGCTCGTTCCAACGAGTAAGTCGTCTGGATGACTCCCCTCGTTGCGCGGTCGTGAGCGAGACCACGTTGACTGTCCACAGTGGATGGTCTATAGCTCACACTTTCCTGACATACTCACCACATGCAGTTCGTGACGATCACCGACATCGAAGCCGCGGCCGAGCGGGTCAAGGGCACCGCGGTACACACTCCGTTGCTGCGCCAGCACTGGGCCGAAGGGCGGCTCTGGCTGAAGCCGGAAAGCCTGCAACCGATCGGTGCGTTCAAGATTCGCGGCGCCTACAACGCGATCGCCGCGCTGAGCGAAGCCGAACGGGCACGCGGAGTGGTCGCGCACTCCAGCGGCAACCATGCTCAAGCGGTCGCGTACTGCGCGCGGGCCTTCGGGATTCCGGCGGTGATCGTGGTGCCGGACGTGACTCCCCGGGTCAAGGTCGCGGCCACCCGTGGCTGGGGCGCGGAGGTGGTGGAGGTGCCGATCGCCGACCGCGAGGTGGTCGCCGACCGGCTCGCCCGCGAACGCGGGCTGACCCTGATCCCGCCGTTCGACCATCCGGAGGTGATCGCCGGGCAGGGTACGGCGGGCCTGGAAATCGCCGCCGACCTGCCGGACGTGGACACCGTGCTGGTGCCGGTCAGTGGTGGCGGCTTCGCTTCCGGGGTCGGCGTCGCGCTCAAGGCGCGGTGCCCCGGGGTGAAGGTCTACGGCGTGGAACCGGAGCTGGCCGCGGACACCGCGGAGAGCCTCCGCGCCGGACGGCGCGTGGAGTGGCCGACGGCCGACCTCGCACGAACGATCGCGGACGGCCAGCGCGCACAGCCGTCCGAACTCACGTTCGCGCACTTGCAGCGCGTACTCGACGGGATCATCACGGTGACCGAGGAGGAGATCCGCCGGACCGTACGGACGCTGGCGCACCGGTCCCGGCTGGTAGTCGAGCCGAGCGGAGCCACCGCGCCCGCGGCGTACCTCCACCACGCAGACGAGCTACCCGGCGGCCGAACGGTCGCGATCGTCTCCGGCGGCAACATCGACCCGGAGTTACTGACCGAACTCCTCGGGTAGCCACGCGAGGTGGTCCGGGCGGCGCTGACCGGCTCGCCCGCCGAACCCCAAGCGCTTCAAGCACTTCAGGCACCTCGAGAACTGCGTAGCGATCTTCGGGATCGAGATGTTCAGACCATATGCACCTGCTTCAACGGGGTCCATCGAGAGGGCAAGACCATGTGCCCGCGTCCATCGCCATCGCCATCGCCCCCCGCCATCACCATCCCTGTCCCCCCACCCCAGGGTCCCGGCAAAGTTGGTCGAGGACCCGTGATCAGCAGACAGAGCCGTGGCTGCCCGACCGGGTTTCGGGTCCGTGAGGGTGCCCCTGACGGACTCAGAGTCCGTGAAGGGACCCTTCACAGCCTTCCGCAGCTGCGCAACCGACTTTGCCGACGCCCTGCCCCACCACCCCCATCCCGATCCCCCGATGCCATGGCCATCCCGCCCTACCATTCCGACGCCCTCACCATCCCGCCTCACCATCCCGATCCCCGCACCACCCCGATCCGCCATCCCAATCCCTGGCCATCCCGCCTCACCATCCTGAGCCCGCCACCATCCCGATCCCGTCACCGTCTCGATCCGCCATCCCGATGCCCTCACCATCCCGCCCCGCCATCTCGATCCGCCATCCCGATGCCCTCACCATCCCGCCTCACCATCCCGAGCCCGCCACCATCCCGATCCACCAACCCAATGCCGCCACCATCTCGCCCAACCCGCCCAATGCCGCCACCATCCCGATCCCGGAACGGTGCCCGGCCACGCACCGCCCGTGTCACCCGCCGGGCGTCGCGGAGTGTCCCGGGTGGACATGCGTGGGCGGGCCTTCGACCCCGCAGTGCAGGCACTCGCCCGGGTGCGGGCTGTCGTCCGGGCGCGGCGCCTCGTCCGGCTGGTCCGCACGGCCGAGCACGCCGTTGTGGATGCCCAGCGCGATCAGCCCGCCGGCCACCGCGAGCACGGCGCAGATCACCAGCGCGGTCCGCCAGCCGGCGGTGAGCGCGACCGGATCGCGGTAGGCGGCCCCGGTCAGCCCGGCCGCCGCGGGCAGCACCGCGACCGCCAGCAACCCACCCGATCGGGCGATCGCGTTGTTCACCCCGGAGGCCACGCCGGCGTAGCGGTCCGGGGCCGCGGCGAGCACTGTCGCGGTCACCGGGGCGACCACGGTGGCCAGCCCGAGGCCGAACACCACCACCGCGGGCAGCACCGAACCCACGTACGAGGACCCCGGCCCGACCCTGGTCAGCAGCAACATCCCGGCGCCGATCACGATCGGCCCGGCCACCAGCTGGGCCCGCGGGCCGATCCGCTGCGCCAACGCCCCGGAACGGCTGGACAGCAGCAGCATGAGGATGGTGATCGGCAGCCCGGCGAGCCCGGCCAGGGTCGGCGAGTACCCGAGCGAGACCTGCAGCTGCAGCACCAGCAACATCATCACGCCGCCAAGCGCCGCGTAGACCACGAAGGTCAGCGCGTTGGACAGCGTGAACGTGCGGTCGCGGAACAACATGGGCGGCACCAGTGGTTCGGCCGACCGATGCTGCAGCAGCACGAACAGACCGAGCCCGAGCAGCCCGGCCAGCAGGGCGAGGAGCACCACCGGGTCGCCGATCCCGCGGACCGGCGCCTCGACCAGTGCCCCGGTCAGCCCGGCGAGCCCGAGCGCGCCGATCGCCGCGGCCCGGTAGTCCGGGTGCCCGGTGGCCGCCGGATCGCGGGACTCCGGCACGAACCGCCGTGCCATCAGCACCACGGCGACGGCCAGCGGCAGGTTGATCAGGAACGCCAGCCGCCACGACCAGGCCTGCACGAGCAGCCCGCCGACCAGCGGGCCGACCGCGGCGGCCAGCCCGCCGAGCCCGGACCAGGCCCCGATCGCGTGAGCCCGGTCGGCCGGCGCGAACGAGGACTGCAGGATCGCCAGCGAGCCCGGCGTGAGCAGGGCACCGCCGACGCCCTGCAGGACCCGGAACGCCACCAGCAGCTCGGTGGACGGCGCCACCGCGCACAGCCCGGACGCGAGCCCGAACCAGACCACGCCGATCAGGTACACCCGGCGACGGCCGTAGCGATCGCCGAGCATGCCGGCCACCAGGATCAGCGCGGCGAGCGCGAGCAGGTACCCGTCCAGGATCCACTGCAGCCCGGCCACCGAGGCACCCAGCTCCTCGCCGATCCGGGGCAGCGCGACGTTCACGATGGTGCCGTCGAGCATCGCCATCCCCGAGCCGAGGATGGTCGTGGCCAGAACTCCGCGCGCGGCGCCGGTGCCCCAGCGGATCCCGGGCGCGCTCACCGGCACGCGGTCACGGCAGCAGCGTGGTGGTGAACTTGTACCGGTCGCCGCGGTAGACCGCGCGCGCGAACTCGACCGGTTTCCCGTCCGTGGCGAAGGAATGCCGGGTGAGCATCAGGACCGGCATGCCGACGTCCGAGCCGAGCATCTCGGCCTCCTGCGGACCGGCGAGCGAGGTCTCGATGGTCTCCTCCGCGCGCTCCAGCTCCACTCCGTAATGCTCCCGCAGCACCGCGTACAGCGAACCGCCCGCGGTGATGTGCTTGCGCAGCCCGCGGAACCGGCCCAGCGGCAGGTGGGTGGTCTCCAGCGCCATCGGCTGGGAATCGGCCAGCCGCAACCGGCGCAGCCGGAGCATCTTCGCGCCGGTACGGATCCCGAGCAGTTTCGCCAGTTCGCCCTCTACCGGCAATTCATCCAGTTCGAGAAGTTTCGACGAGGGCTTCAGGCCCTGTTTGCGCATGTCCTCGGTGTAGGAGGACAGCTGCAGCCGCTGCGCGAGTTTCGGCTCCGCGGCGAAGGTGCCCTTGCCCTGCACGCGGTGCAGGCGCCCTTCCGCGGTCAGGTCCGCCAGCGCCTGCCGCACTGTGGTGCGGGACACGGTGAACTCCCCGGCCAGCGCGCGCTCGGTCGGGATCGGCGAACCCGGCGGCAACGCCTCCAGCAGGTCCAGCAGATGCTGCTTCAACGCCCAGTATTTGGGTTCGCGCTGTCCGCGCACTCCCGTCGTCGTCCCCGCCTCGCCCGCGGGGGATGTCTCCAGCATGACCGACTCCCTCAGTTTCGCCTCACCAATGAGCCACGTCCCCGTGAAGAAACGTACCCTTTTCCGCGGGTGCCGCGCCCGGCTAACATTGGTCTAGACCTGATCGCACGCCGCGCAGACCTTCCGGGACACCACGTCCCGACGGAGAGGAAAGTGATGACCCGACAACATCCCGGCGAGCACATGGCCGCGGAAATCTCCGAGCAGCCTGCCGTATTGGCCGGACTCGTCGAGCGGCGGGCCGGAATAGCGGACGTAGCCGAAAAGATTTCACAAAATCCGCCGCGGTTCGCGCTCCTCGCTGCCCGCGGTTCCAGTGATCACGCGGCGTTGTACGCGAAATACCTGATCGAGGTACTTCTCGGCCTTCCCGCGGGGTTGGTTTCCCCGTCCACCGCGACGCTCTACGGGGCTCGCCCCGACCTGCGCGATGTGCTGTTCGTCACGGTCAGCCAGAGCGGCGGTTCGCCCGATCTGATCGAGATCACCGAGACCGCCCGGCGCCAGGGCGCGCTGACCGTGTCCGTCACGAACACCCCGGATTCACCGCTGCGCGCGGCCGCGGAACTCGGTGTGGACATCGGCGCCGGCGTGGAAAAGGCAGTGGCCGCGACCAAGACGTACTCCGCGACGCTGCTCGCGCTGTACCTGTTCATCGACGCGGTCCGCGGCGGCAAGGGCGAGGAAGCCGAGCGGATCGGCGAGCTGGCCCAGCAGACCCTCGACGGCGCAGCCGAAGGCGTGCAGCGCGCGGTCGACCGGTACCGCTTCGTGGACCGGGTGCTGACCACCGGCCGCGGCTACTCCTACGCGACCGCGCTCGAAGGTTCGCTCAAGCTGGCCGAGACGAGCTATCTGGCCGCCCGCGCGTACAGCGGCGCAGACCTGTTGCACGGCCCCGTCGCAGCAGTCGACGGCGAGACCGCGGTGCTCGCGGCGACCAGCGCGGGCCGTGGTGGCGAAGCGATGCGCGAGGTGCTGGAGGCGGTCAACGAGCGGGGCGCGGACGTGCTCGCGGTCGGTTCCGCGGCCCACGATGTGCCCGCCGCGCTGCGCATCCCGGTCGCGCCGAGCGCCGAGGAACTGGCGCCGGTGCTGGAAGTGCTGCCGATTCAGCGGATCGCGCTCGGGCTTTCCCTCGCCCGCGGCGGTGACCCGGACAGCCCACGGGGCTTGCTGAAGGTGACCAAAACCCGGTGAGTTCCGTCGTTGGCGTGGACGCCGGTGGCACGTCGACCCGCGCGATAGTGGTCGACGCCTCCGGTGCCGTACTGGGCTCGGCCTCCGCAGGCGGAGCGAATCCCAACGCACACCCGCCCGCCGAGGCGGCCGCGCGCATCGCCGGGGCGATCTCCGCGGCGCTGGCCGGGCGGCGGGACGTGGCCGCCGCCGTGGTCGGGATGGCCGGGGTGAGCAAGCTGCGCGACCCGTCCGTCGCCGCGGAATTCGCCGCCGCCTGGCAGCGGATCGGGCTCGGCGACGTTGTGCGGACCGTCACCGATGCCGAAGTGGCCTACGCCTCGGCGACCTCCGCGCCGGACGGCACGGTGCTCGTCGCGGGCACCGGTTCGATCGCCGGGCGCATCCGGTCCCGGCGGATGACCGGCACCGCCGGCGGGCACGGCTGGCTGCTCGGCGACGAAGGCTCCGCCTTCTGGCTCGGCCGCGAAGCGGTCCGGGCCACGCTGACCGCGCTGGAACGCGGGCATCCGACGGCCGGGCTGGCGGCGGCCGTGCTGGGTGAGGCACTCGGACCGTCCGCAATGGACCAGACCACTTCGGACGGTCCGGCGCGGCTCACCGTGGCGAGGACGTTGATCACGCGGGTCAACGCCGAAGCCCCGGTACTGCTGGCCCGGTTCGCCCCGCTGGTGAGTGCGGCCACCCGTACGGGGGACCCCGTTGCGAGGGAAATCGTGGCCGAAGCCGCCACGCACCTGGTCGAAACGGCGCGCGCCACGCGGGAGCCGAAAGAAAAAACTCCGATCGTCCTCGTCGGCGGCGTACTGTCCGAGGACAGCCCCGTAGGGGCACAGGTTCGCGCCCGGCTGACCGGGCTCGACGTCCTGACCAGCTCCGATGGTGTACTCGGCGCGGCTTGGCTGGCCGCTGTGGCGGCCTGGGGCGAAGCCGCGCCGCGGCCCCGTCGCGGATGAGCGCGACCGAAAACCGAATGGTTGGGCCGAAACCGTCGACTCAACCCCTCCGCGCCGGGTACCGTAGGAACCGGCCCCCGGACCCTCCCCCCTCGCCGGGGGCCGCCTTATGTTCCGGGCCGGTCAGGCCCGCGGCCGTTCGCCGCGGGCCGGCCGCAGCCCCGGGTGATCGGCCGGCAGGGTCTTGTACAGCACCCAGCCACTCACCGCCACCGTCGCGGCGACCAGCGGCCAGGAGAGCACGGTGCGCGCCACCCCGAGCGCGACCACCTGCCCGGCGGACCAGAGCAGCCCGTAGACCACTACCCGCAGCAGGTATTGCAGCACCCACACCCAGCTCGCCCAGGAATAGGCCCGCAGCAGTGCCGGATCCCGGCGCCACCGGGTCTTTTGCCCGAGCAGCAACCCGACGATCACCCCGAGCAACGGCCATCGCACGACCACGCTCGCCGTGAACAGCAGCGCACTGGCCGCGTTGGAAAGCAGCTGCAGCAGGAAGAAGTCCTCCGCCCGCCCGGTGTGCAAAGCGATCAACGCCGCGATCACGACCGCGGCGAGGCTCACCACCACCGCGCGCGCCTTGTCCCCCCGCAGCACCCGGTAACCCCCGAGCACCACCGCGATTCCGATCGCGACGATCGCTCCCCAGGAGACAGACCGCTCGGTCGCCAGCCACCCGACCACAAAGGCCAGCGGCGGGACGCTGGCGTCGATCGCCCCTCTGCGGCCGCCGAGGATCTGGGTGAGCGACTCCCGCTCGGGCCTGGCCGCGGGTGCCGAGGCTGTGGTTCCCGAGGTTGTTGCGGTGTCCGAGGTTGCGTCGTTCAGGGCCGCGGTGTCCGGCGTTGCGGAGTCCGGGGCGGCAACGTCCGGGAGTGCGGAGTCGGGGGCGGCGGTGTCCGAAGTGGCGGCGCTCCGGGTAGCAGCGCCGGGGGTCGCCGTGTCCTGTCCGAGGCCCTCGCGGTCGGCGGCGTGCGCGCTTTCGGCCTCCCGATTCGCACGCTCCGAAGCCGCGACGGAGCCGTCCGTGTCCGGGGTGTCCGGGGTCGCATCCGGCCCGGAGGCCCCCGGAAACGCACCGCACCCAGCCGCTTCGGCATGGTTCGCGGCCGCCTCGGTCCCGGGCGCGCCGGTTTCGTCCGTCACATTCCCACCCTGCCGCATTCGCCGTGGTCGTCCCCAGAACCCGAGATCTTTGCCACAGCCAGAGTCCGAATTGTCCGGCTTTCCGGTGATTCCGGCAGCTCGAACGGGCGGTAATGCACTAGCGGAACCGACCTGCCGGGTAAGAAACTGTGACCTGCGACTGAACCAGGGGTGGCCGGAAGGAAGGATACGGGGACTTCCCCCTGTTAGTTGTGGTGTACAACGACTACCGGGGACAGGGCGTGGCGGCGGGAAAGGGGACCCAGCGTGTACGGGATCGACAGCTACGTGGCGATCGGTGACAGTTTCACCGAAGGCCTCAACGACAAGCGTGCGGACGGCACGTTCCGCGGCTGGGCCGACCGCCTCGCCGAGATGCTGGCCGCCGGCGAGCCTGGCTTCCAGTACGCCAACCTGGCGCTGCGCGGGAAGATGCTCGACGAGATCATGGCCGAGCAGCTGCCGCAGGCGCTGGAGCTGAAACCCGATCTGGTCACCCTGTGCGCGGGCGGCAACGACGTGATCGTGCCGGGCGCGGACGTGGACGCGATCGCCGCGCGGCTGGAGGCGGGCGTGGCCGCGCTGCGCGAGGCGGGGATCCCGGTGGTGATGTTCAACGGCCCGGACACCAAGGCGCTGTCGGTGATGAGCGTGCTCCGCGGCAAGGTGGCCATCTACAACACGCATCTGTGGGCGATCGCGGCCCGGCACGGCGCGAAGATGGTCGACCTGTGGACGATGGCCCCGCTGCACGACCGCCGCGCCTGGTGCGACGACCGCCTGCACTTCACCACGGACGCGCATCGCCGGATCGCCCTGCTCACCGCCGAGGTGCTGGGCGTCCCGGTGACCGAGGACTGGCGCGAGCCGTACCCGTCGAGCGCCGAACCGGCGAACTGGATCAGCTCCCGCCGTTCGGATCTCGCCTGGACCAAGCTGCACCTGCTGCCGTGGATCCGCCGCCAGCTGCGCGGCGAGTCGATGGGCGACGGGCTGTCCCCGAAGCGCCCGCAGCTCTCCCCATTGCTGCCCATCGAAGGCCCGGCCATCGAGCTGCGGGACAACGCCGCCGCGTCCTGACCCGCCCCCCACGAGTGGGCCGGTCGGCACACCGTCACCGGACTGGACCATTGCCCGGCGACGCTTCGTAGCCGGGCCGGTCACTGCCTCACCCGGCTCGGAGATCACCCGCCGAACCCGCCGACCGCCACCCGAACGGCGGCGCTCACCAGGTCGCCAACACAGCTTGCCCGGCATAGGGTTCCGCTATGTCCGGTGCACGTGGATGGCTACGCCTGATCCCGATCGCGGTGCTGGTCACGGCACTGCTCTCGGGGCTCACCATGTGGCTGCGGGCGGACGGTATCGAGGGCGACCTGGCGAGCCGGTCGCGGGCCGCGCTGGATGCGGCGGGGATCCACAACGGCGACGTCCGGTTCTCCGGCAGACAGGCCACGCTCGCCGGATTCCCGGCCGAGCAGGCCGGGCGCGCGCTCGGCATCGTGCAAGGGGTCGACGGGGTCCAATCGGCACAGGCGTCCGGCGGGATCGGACCGGTCACCTCCGCACCCGCGTCGAGCAGCAGCGCCCCGCCGAGCAGCGCGCCGCCCAGCACATCGTCCGAGCCGCCCGCGCCGCCGACCGATCGCGCCGGCGTCCAGGACGAACTCGACCGGCGGCTCGCGGACGCGCCGATCACCTTCGAGCCGGACAGCGCGAAGCTCACCGACGAAGGCGAAAAGGCCGCGCGCGACGTCGCGCCATTGCTCCGCGACGCCCCGGACAGCTTGCGGTACCGCATCACCGGGCACGTCGCGGACGGTCCGGGCGGGCGCAGTGCCGCGCGCAAGCTTTCCCGCAACCGCGCATTGACCGTGGTACGGCTGCTGACCCGCGAAGACGTGCCGGCCGACCGGCTGCTCGCGATCGGCAGCAGCAGTGCGCCGGGCAATTCCGGCTCAGGTGACGACGATCGGCGCGTCGAGATCGCCGTGGAACAGAGGTGATGGCGAATGCTGTGGCTCTTCGGGCAGATCTGGCTGTGGCTGCTCATCTCGTTTCTGCTGGGGGCGGCGGTGATGTGGGGACTCACCCAGGCGGCCCCGAGAAGCCGGCCGCGCGCCGCCGTCGCCGAGCCGGAAACACCGCGCCCGCCCGCGGAGCCGCCCGCGCCGATCGACGCCGAGCAGACCCGGCACTTCGCGCCTGCCGCGGAACCCGCGCACTACGACCACCACGATGACCACCGCGCCGACCACCGCTACGAGCATTACGAGTACCACGACGAGGAACCCGAGCGCGTCTACAACGACTACCCGGACGTCGATCCGGACGAGCCGTACCAGCCGCGGGATTCGGGCGGATATCCGCTGCCGGACCCGGAACCGCGGCTGTCCGGGGAGCTGAACTGGCCCTCGGCGCGGGACCGCCCGCCGCCGGACCGGCCACGGGCGGACCAGCCCGCGCGACGCCCTGGACGCGGAGGCTGACACCCACCTGGTAGATTCGGCTACGTACGGTGAGCGGGCACCGACGGCGCCCGGACTAGGTCAGGAGGTCCGATGGCGCTCCCGCACTGGACTCCCCAGCACCTGCTGCCCCCGGGCCGCCACGAGGCCGATCTCGCCGACGTCTACGAGCGGCTGGTCTACGACGCCCCGCATCAGAACGAGCGCGAAATACTGTTCAGTGCGCTCAACAGTTACCTCGGTGTCGCCCAGCGGGTGATCACCTCCGGCCGGGCCTGGCTCGGCGGCGCGTTCGTGACCCGCACCGCCTACCCGCCGCCCGGCGTCGACGTGGTGCTGCTCCCGGACGACTGGGGTGCGCTCAAACGGCTCGACGACGCCGGGCGGACCGCGTTGTACGGGCTGCTCACGCTGCGTGGCGTGATCGTCGGGCAGCCCGCGATGTACCTCGACCAGATCCAGCCGGTGGGCGGGATGCTCGACGGCTTCCTGTGCCGTCCCGGCGACGAGGACGTGTGGGAATCGGTGTGGGCCGGCGGCGGCCGCGGTATTCCGGAGATGGTCTGGTGACAAACGAGTTCCGGCGGATCGCCGACGAGATCCCCGGCGGTACCTGGCTGGACGATCTGGCCCGGGCCTCGGCGATGGCGGCGAACGCGAAATTCGAGCGCACTTCGCGCTCCCCGCTGCTGCACGTGTCGGTGATCGGCGAGTCACACCTGGACGCGTACACCTTTTCCGACATCAGCCGCGCGTTGCAGGACGCGACCGCGAAGGTCGGGCACATCATCCGCAATCCGTCCAACGAGGTCACCTTCGTCCAGCAGACCGACCGGGACAAGGCACCGTTGATCCAAAAAGGACAGGCGGGCAACGCGATCTTCTTCGGCTTCCCGGAGCCGGCCTTCGAGGACGCGCTGATCCACGACGGCATCGAGACGCTGTCCGAGCGCGCGGTGAAGGAACTCTGCGAAATCCTGCCCGCCAACGGTTCCGACGACGGCGCGCTGGACGCGGTGCTGCTGCAGCGCGACACCGTGCGCAACGCGGTGAGCGACATCGTCAACGCGGTGAGCAAGCACGCCGGGATCGGCATGGCGCTCACGCCCACCGCGGGCGAGCTGATCACCCGCAGCATGACCGCCGATCAGGCCAAGATCCTGCAGAGCAGCCTGCGCGAATCGCGCGAAGCGGTGGGCTACGAAACGGTGACCGGGCGGCTCGACGGCGTGCGCACCCGGCGGCGGATCTTCTACCTGGAACGCGAATCCGGCGGCACCATCCAGGGCGCGGTGGCCCCCGATCTGCTCGACCAGATCAAGGAGAACCTGGATCGTCCGGTGACCGCCCGGCTCCGCGTCGTGCGCACCACGACGATCGACGGCCGGCGTGGCCGCCCGGTGCACGAACTGCTGGAGATCGCGCCCGAGGTCAGTCTTTTCGACCAGTGAGGGGCACCCCGGCCGCCGGGATCAGTCAGTGATGCCGGGTTTGCGGTCGGTAATGACATCAGTAGTCGGTAACGATTCCGGACAGGACGGCGGCATCTGCGTTAGCGTCTTCGCACTCCGACCCGGAAGGCGCCCGCATGACGACCCCGCAGCCGCGACCGTCCAGACCACCGCGGCACGGCCGGCCGGACGTCCCTGCCAGGCCGCCCCGCCGAGAGGACACGCCCCCCGGTACGGGTGCGGCACGCGAAATGGGCGCGCCACCGCGCAGGAACCCACCACCGGCATCCCACGGCCCAGCCACGCCACCGGGCAACACCGGCAACCCACCGCAAGGAATGCGCCAGGCCAGCCTGCTCGGCGTCCTCTCGGTGGTCTGCGGGCTGGCCGCGGCCGGTGTGGCGTTCCTGCACGAGCAGGGGTACTTCGCCTGGCTGCTGGCCGGAATCGGGCTGGTGGCCGGGATCGCCGGGGTGGTGCTGGCCGTGCGCGGCCGGATGCGCGGCCGGGGTATCGCGTCGATCGGGGTGGTCGTCTCGGTGCTGGCCGCGCTGCTCTACGGCGCGATCCTGCTGTACCCGTCCGCGTTCGGTATCTCGCGGTCCAGTGAGCTGCACATCCCGCCGGTCACCAAGGACGCCCACTCGGTCGATTTCGTGGTGACCTCGGCCGGCGGGGCGATCGTGCGCTACGGCACGCTGGACTCTCAGCGCACCGATGCCGCCCCGGCCAGCACCGACCAGTGGCACGGACGCGCCTCCTACGACGGCGGCACGCCGACCCTCACGCTCACCGCGGACACCACCAACGCCGGCGTGACGAACGAGATCAGGTGCGCGATCGTGGTCGACGGCAAGACGGTCGCCCAGAACAGCGGGACGACGATCGCGCTCTGCACGGCCAACGTCAGCTGATCCCGCCTGGCGGCCGGCCGGCCTCGCCCCCATCTCGGCCGGCCAACCGCCACCGAACCGCTCCCCGCGGTTCTGCGGGCCCGTCCGCTCGCGCGCGGACCCGTCGCCGGTTTCCCAGCCTGCCCCTCCCCGAGGGCTCCACCAGCGACCCGGCCGACCCTACTTGGGCGCGGCGACGGGCCGCTAAGAACTCACTAAGGATGCCCCGCCGTAGTAGAGCTGACCTGCGAAAACATCCTCATTGCGGCACGGGCGGCGGAGGCTCGGAAAGGCACTGGCCCAGCGCCGCCGCCTCCTTCCGCAGCGCTTCGAGCCGACGTGGGTGCATCCGCTCGTACAGCGCGATCGCGCGGTCGTACTCCGCGCGGGCCGGTTCGAGCGCGAGTTTCGCCTGCAGGATCCGGGCCAGCGTGACGCGCAGGATGCCTTCCTGCAGTTCGAACTGCCGGGTGACGGCCAGCGAGACCGCCTCTGTCGCATAGCGTTCCGCGGTGTCCAGTTCTCCGATGTCCAGGTACAGCTCGGCAAGGTTGTTCATGGAGACCACGGCGTAGCTGTCGTCGCCGAGTTCGCGGTCGATCTCCAGGGAGGCCAGTTCGTGGCCGATTGCCTCGACCGGGCGGCCGGCGCGCTTCTCGGTTTCGGCGCAGTTGTTCAGCGCCTGCCCCCGCAGCTCCAGATCACCGGCCTGCTCGGCCTCGGCGGCCGTTTCCAGCAGGCAGGCGGTCGCCTCCGCGTAGCGGCCGAGCAGGGTCAGCACACTGCCGAGGTGGATCCGCGCCACGGCGAGCGAACGAGACTCCGGCAGCTCGCCCGCCAGCTCCACCGCCCGTTCGGCGTCCGCGAGACTGCCTTGGGACAGCTCGAAAGTCAGCGCGATCGCACACCGCGAGATGAGCATCCAGCACTGCCCGAGCGGTTCATCCGCAGCCTCGGCGGCGGCCAGCCCGAGATCGACCAGCTGCAGCCAGTCCTCGTACAGCGGGCACACCACGCGGTAGGTGTGCGCCACTCGCGCCAGCCGCCACACTTCGGCGTACCGCGCTTCGGCGTACGCGGCTTTCAAAACCGCCAGCAGCGTCGGCCATTCCGCGGCGAACCAGTCCTGCGCCTCATCGAACGTGCGCAACGGAGGCAGCCCGTCGGACGGTACGAGACCGGTGAAGTCGAGCGGGTCGACGATCCGCAGCATCCGCCGCCGCGCGGTGTCCGAAGCGGCCTGGTGGTAGCGCACCGCCCGATCGAGGACCATGGCCCGCTCTTGGCCGGACAACTCCGTTTCCGCCAGCTCGCGTAGGTACAGCCGGACGAGATCGTGCGGTGCGAAGACGTCACGGGCGGTCTCGGTCAGCAGGCTGTGCGCGGCGAGCGTGCGCAGCTCGCGCCGAGCCTGCGTGACCGGGATCTCCGCGACCGCCGCGGCCAGGTACGGCCCGAATTGCCGGCCGGGGACCGCGCCGAGCCGTACCAGCGTGCGCGCAAGCTCGGAGGGCAGTCTGCGGAACGAGACGTCGAAGGCCGCGCGTACCCCGTCGTCCTCGGCGCCAGTCACGTCCAGCGCGGCCAGGCGGGTGCGTTCGTTGCCCAGCTCCGCCACCAATCCCTCGATAGTCCACTGTGGACTGGCAGCGAGCCGGGCGCCGGCGATCCGCAGGGCGAGCGGGAGGTAGCCGCACAACCGGGCGAGCGCGTGGTTGAGGTCGAAGTCCGCCGGTCCGGCCAGCTCCTCGATCACCTGGACCGCGTCCGCCGGTTCGAGCGTGCCGAGCACCCGCAGCTGCGCCGCGTCGGACACGGCCAGTCCCTCCATCCGCGACCGGCTGGTGACCACCGTGCGCGAGCCCGCCCCCGGCGGCAGCAGCGGCCGCACCTGCTCGGCCGAGCGCGCGTCATCGAGCACCACGAGCATCCGGCGGCCGGCGATCGACGAGCGGTACAGCGCGGTCCGCTCGTGCAGCGCCTCGGGCACCTCGTCGGCGGGCACCCCGAGCCCGAGCAGGAACTGAGCCAGCAGATCGCCCGGCGCCACCGGCGGGTGGTGCGGATCGAAGCCGTGCAGGGATGCGAACAGCACCCCGTCCGGAAAGTGCGGCGCCGCCCGGTGTGCCCACCAGAGCACCAGCGCGCTCTTGCCGACTCCGGCTGTCCCGGACACCACGGCCACGCCGCCGGACAGCCCGTCCAGCCACGCCAGGTCGGCCGACCGTCCGGCGAGCGCAGGCAACGCGGGCGGCAGCTGCGACGGCGCGGCACCCGACGGTGGCATCGCGTGTTCCCGGGCCGGGAGGTCGTCGTGGAGCACCCGTTCGTGCAGCCACCGCAGATCCGCGCCTGGTTCCATGCCCAGCGCGCGGAGGGTGGCGCGGGAAACCGTGCGGTACAGCTCAAGCGCCTCGCCACGGCGGCCGGCGTGGTAGAGCGCACGCATCAGCTGAGCCGCGGTCCGTTCGGCCAGCGGGTCGCCCCGCACGATGGGGCTCAGCTCCACGATCAGTTCGCTGTACCGGCCCAGCGCCAGGTCCGCGTCCACCCGGGCGCCGTGGATCGCCAGCCGCAGCTCCGCCAATTCCGGCGCACGCACCGAATCCGGCACTCCGGACAACGCCGGGCCCTGCCACAGCGCGAGTGCTTCGGCCAGCAGCGCGGCGGCTCGTTCGGGCGGGGCGGGCACGGCCCGGTCGAACAACGCCCGTGCGTGGTGCACGTCGATCCGTTCCGGTTCGGCGGCGAGCTGGTAGCCGGGCGGGCTGGTGCGGATCTCCGTCACCGAGCCGTCGCCGAACTGCCGCAGGATCCGCCGGAGGTGCGAAACGTTGCCCTGCACGATGGTCCGGGCGGTGGCGGGCGGATCGTGGCCCCACAGCGCGTCGATGATCTCTTCGAGCGGAACGACCTTGCCCACCCGCAGGGCGAGCAGCGCGAGCAGTCCCTTGACCCCGGGACCGCCGATCGGGACGACCCGGTCGCCGTCGAGCAACCGCACCGGACCGAGCAGTTCGATCCGGGCGCCGGCATCGGCCATGCTCGCGCGCACCTCCCAGGCTCGTCCCCAGCCGGAGTGATCAAGGTACCGGGCGCGCTCGCCCGGGGAGCACCGGCTCTGCGGGCGTGGAGGACAAACGAGCCCGGCTCCGCGTCATCAGTCCCGATCTGATGGCGCGGGGCCGGGCTCGGTGAACATCGGCCGGGCCGCCAGGGGGCGCGGTCCACCCGATCTCCGGCTGCCCCGTGGCACGGGTGGGCTCACCCCGAGCGAAGAACCCGGGCCGCGAAAGGCAACCTTGCTCCGCTCCGGAGCCCACCGGCACCGAAGCGAGTGCGGTCAACGTAACAGGGAGCACATTCCCCGCTACCGGCGACCCACCGCAGGGCCACCGTGGCGCTGGTCACCGTGTGACCGGCGTGCTGTCCCGCCCCGCGATGAACGAGGGCCGCGGCGCGCTGGCCGCGAACGGCTCCCGCAGCGGGTTCTCCACGCTGTTGAAGACCAGGAAGATGTTCGACCGTGGGTACGGGGTGATGTTGTTCGACGAGCCGTGCATGATGTTCGAGTCGAACCAGAGCGCGGACCCGGCCGCGCCGGTGAACTGGTCGATCCCGTGCTCGGCGGCCAGCGCGACGATGTCGTCCTCGCCCGGCACCCCGACCCGCTGGTCCTTGAGCGAGCTGCGGTAGTTGTCCTCCGGGGTCTCGCCCGCGCACTGCACGAAGGTGCGCTGGGAGCCCGGCATGACCATCAGCCCGCCGTTGAACACGTAGTTGTCGGTGAGCGCGATCGAGCAGCTGACCGCGCGCGGGACCGGCATCCCGTCCTCGGCGTGCCAGGTCTCGAAGTCCGAGTGCCAGTAGAAGCCGGTGCCCTTGAACCCCGGCATGTAGTTGATCCGGCTCTGGTGCACGTAGACCTCCGAGCCGAGCAGCTGCCGGGCCCGGTCGAGCACGCGTGGGTCGCGCACCAGTTCGGCGATCAGCTCGGAGGTCTCGTGCACGTCGAAGACCGACCGGACCTCCCCGGTGCGCGCCTCGGTGATCACCCGTTCGTCCCCGGCCGCCACCTCTTTCGAGGACAGCCGGACCAGCTCCTGCCAGTAGGTCTGGACCTCGCCGGGGGACAGCATGCCCTCGATCACCGTGTAGCCCTTGGCGTCGTGGGCGGCCAGTGTCGCGGCGTCGAGCGGGCCTTCGGCCTCGGTGCCCCACACCGTCGGATGCACGCGCGGAAGTCTTTCCGGCGTGCCGGTGATCCGGGTCGGATATCCGTCGTCGACCCGGGTGTCCATCAGCGTCACAGCATGCCTCCTTCGGGCGGTTCCCCTCGATCCGGTGGTGGGAGCGGCGGCCGGGGAAACTCTCAGGCGGTCTCTTCGGTGACCAGGGGGTACACCCCGTTCTCGTCGTGCACCTCGCGGCCGGTGACCGGCGGGTTGAACACGCACACCGTCTTCATCTCGGTGCGCGGGCGGACCTGGTGCTTGTCGTGGTCGTTGAGCAGGTACAGCGAACCGGGCTTGAGCTGGTGCACCTCGCCGGTCGCCAGGTCCTCGATCTCGCCTTCACCCGAAGTGATGAAAACGGCCTCGATGTGGTTGGCGTACCAGAAGTCGTTGACCGTGCCCGCGTACAGCGTGGTCTCGTGCACCGAGAAGCCGACGCCCTCCTTGGCGAGGATGATGCGCTTGCTCCGCCAGTTGGGGGTCTTGATGTCGGCGTCGGTGTCGGTGATCTCGTCGAGCGTGCGGACCAGCAAAATCGGCTCCTTGTCGGAAAACTGGGGTATCAGAGGACGGCGGCGACGGACTCGTCGATGATCGACAGGCCCGTGCCGAGTTCGTCATCGGTGAGGGTAAGCGGCGGCAGCAGCTTCATCACCTCGCCGTCCGGACCGGAGGTCTCCATCAGCAGACCGCGGTCGAAGGCTTCCTTGCAGACCGCGCCGGCCAGCTTGCCGTCCGCGAACTCCATCCCGCGGGCGAGGCCGCGGCCCTTGGCGACCAGGTTGGCTTCGGGGTAGCGCTTGATCAGGCCGGCGAAGGCCTCGGCGACGCGCTCGCCCTTGGCCGTCGTGGACTTCTCCAGCTCGTCGTCGCTCCAGTACACGCGCAGCGCCTCGGCCGCGGTGACGAACGCCGGGCTGATCCCGCGGAAGGTGCCGTTGTGCTCACCCGGCTCCCACACGTCCAGCTCGGGCTTGATCAGCGTGAGCGCCATCGGGATGCCGTACCCGCCGATGGACTTGGACAGGCAGATCATGTCGGGCTTGATGCCCGCGTCCTCGAAGCTGAAGAACGGCCCGGTGCGGCCGCAGCCCATCTGCACGTCGTCAAGGATGAGCAGGATGTCGTGCCGCTTGCACAGGTCGTCGAGACCGCGCAGCCATTCCAGGCGCGCGGCGTTGATCCCGCCCTCGCCCTGCACGCCTTCGACGATCACCGCGGCCGGTTCGTTCAAGCCGCTGCCGGAGTCCTCCAGCAGCTTCTCGAAGTAGAGGAAGTCCGGGAACGCGCCGTCGAAGTACTGGTCGTAGGGCATCGGCGTGGCGTGTACCAGCGGGACACCGGCCCCGCCGCGCTTCATCGAATTGCCGGTCACCGACAGCGCGCCCAGCGTCATCCCGTGGAAGGCGTTGGTGAAGTTGATGACCGCTTCCTTGCCGGTCACCTTGCGGGCCAGCTTCAGCGCGGCTTCCACCGCGTTGGCGCCCCCGGGGCCGGGGAAGACGATCTTGTAGTCCAGCTCGCGCGGGCCGAGGATCTTTTCCTTGAAAGTTTCCAGGAAATCCCGTTTGGCCGCGGTGAACATGTCCAGCGCGTGGGTGACCCCGTCGCGCTGCAGATAGTCGATCAGGGCTTGTTTGAGCGCCGGGTTGTTGTGCCCGTAGTTGAGCGCGCCAGCGCCGGCGAAGAAGTCGAGATAGGGCTTGCCGTCCTCGCGGTAGAGCCAGCTGCCCTGTGCCCGGTCGAACACGACCGGCCACCCTCTGCTGTAGCTGCGGACTTCCGATTCGAGCTCTTCGAAGATGCTCATGACGTTGTTCTTTCGCTCCTACTCGGCGAAATTGACGGATCAGTTACGCAGCAACGGTCCGATGCGGTAGAGGTCCTCGGGCTCGTGCCCGCCCCCGCCGTCCGGAAAATCCGCGGACTCGAACAGCCGGCGCGACTCCAGTGCCGCGTTCCAGCGCTTCGCGAACGACGAGAACAGCCGGATGGACGCCTCGTTGTCCGGGGTGATGGTGGTCTCCAGATACCGCACCCCGTCCGCGGACAGCCGCGTGAACAGCGCGTCCAGCAGCTGCCCGGCCAGGCCCTTCCCCCGCTGCGAGGCGTCGACCGCGACCTGCCAGACGAGCGCCGCGGCGGGCTCCGAGGGCCTCCGGTAAGCGATCACGAATCCCACCGCTTCGCCGTCCACCTTGGCCACCACGGAACTCTCGGCGAAATCCCGGCACCACAACAGGTACGCGTACGGGGTGTTGAGATCCAGCTTCTGCGAATCGCGCGCGATTCGCCAAAGCGCGGCGCCATCGGCCTTGGTCGGCGATTCGATCAAGTGCTTTCCGGACATACTTAGGAAACGTAACAGAGAATTTTCACCCTGCCAGCGACGCACGCCGCTCGCACCCCGCCCACCTGCGAGGACGCGGATTCACCGGTGATCAGGACCACAAAAAGGTTTGAGCTACCGCCATCCGGGGAATGACCTGCGGCTGGGCCGCTCACCCATAGTGAGCGGCCGTGTCGCCCCCGACGATGCTTTGTCTTCCGCTCCGGCGCAACTTCACCGCCGCCGACCTGGGCGGATGCGCCGGCCGGCCGCGGCGAGCGGGGTCGAGGCCGCGGGCAGGACGAGCAGCAGCACCACGACGAGCCACCACACCGGAGCCTGTCCCTGGCGCCAGCCCTCGACGACCGAGCCCAGCCAGCCGAACAGCGGGTGCGCCAGCGGCGGCAGGAACGCGGCGAACAGCAGGCCGGCCACGACGAGCACCGCAAGCACCGTGAGCACCATGCGCCACGTGCGCCGCAGCGTCAGCAAGCTCACCAGCAGGAACACCAGCGCCCCCGCGGCCACCGGCAGCCCGACCCACTGCAGGACCGCGCCGCCTTCACCACTGAGCACGAGCCCCGCGACCACGGTGATCGCCCCGACGAGGAGGTTCCACGGCCGGCCGAGCCGGGTCGCGCCCTGCGTCACCCACCACGCGCTGCGCCCGCTGGTCCGCGCGAACTTCGCCGCGGGTCGCAGGGTCTTCGGCACCCGGGTGGCGGTGGCCGCCGCGTTCAGCCCGGCGGCGCCGGCCTTGACCAGCGTTTTCGTGAGCAGCATCGAGCCGAGTTCGCCGTCGAACCGTTCCGCGGATATCCGGCAGGCCTGAAAAGCACGTTGCGCGGCCGAATTCGCGACCACCCCGGATTCTTCCGGATCGTTTTTCAGGGGCCGCGCCGCCATTAATTTCCGGAAGCTTTCGGACGGTTTCCCATTTCCTTCCGCGGCGTCTTTCCCCGCCTGCTTCGCCACCGTGGGCAGCTCTTCGCGGGCGATCTCCGCCTGCCTGGCGCGGGCCAGCACCATCGCGGTCACGGGGAGGGAGGACGGCAGGTCCTCGCCGAAATCGACCGGCTCCAGCGCGGTGTCGAGACCGAGGAACGCCAGCTCCTCACCCAGCTGCGCGAGCAGGCCGGGCAGCTCGCCCGCCACCGGGTTGTCGGCCGCGCTCGGCGGCTGCCAGCCGATCGCGGTGAAGGTGGCGCGGACCTGCTCGCGGAACTGCTCCCGGCCGAGCGTGTCCCGCAGCATCTTCAGGCGGACCGGGTCGAGCAGGCACTGCATCAGCCAGCCCGATCCGTCGATCCGGCCCCACATCCAGTCGCTGGCCCGCCACGAGGATTTGTAGAACGCGCCGAAATTGCTCGCCTGCGTGCCGGTCAGCTTGTCCTTGCACCGTGTCCGGGACAGGTCCAGCAGCGTTCTGGTGTCCGCGCTGACCTGCACCAGATCCACCCGCTGGTCCACCGAAGGCGCTTCGGCGAGCAGCCCGCGGGTCGCCACGTGCAGCAGGAGCAGTCGGGACTGCACCACCTCGTCGGACGGCGCGCGATCGTCGAGTTCGAACCAGTCCAGCAACGTCGCGACGATGTCCGCCGCGTCCTTCGAGCGGCCTTCCTCCCCCGCCAGTGTCCGCAGCACCGGGGCGGCGGAGCGCAGCGCGGCGACGAGCTTCGGCCACGCTTCGCGCAGGTCCTCCGAAACGCCCAGCTCTGCCCATTCCCGGGCGAGCCGCGCGATCCAGTCCGGGAGGCTGATGCCCGCGGCAGGTGGATCGTGGCGGGCCACCCACGCGGACAGCCGCACGCCACGGGCGGCGGCTTTGCGGGCCTCGTGCAGCCGCGCCCGTGCCGCGTTGAGCTGTTCGGCCTGCCCGGTGTCCGGGACCAGCCGGAACCCGGCGTTGATCAGCTGCAGGCCGGTGGCGACCGAATCGTCCAGCGCGGTCGTGCGGTAGCGCGCCATCTCGACGGCCGGGCAGGCGTCCGCGGGCATCGTGTCGGGTATGCCGTGGCGAAGCCCGTCCGCGGCGATGTCGAACAGCCGGGCGGACATCCCGGTCGCCCACCCACTGTCCTTTTCAGACAGTGCATACCGGCGGCCGGCGGCCCGGACCAGATCCGCGGCGTCCTCGGCCACCCGCCGCTGCCGGAAGGCACGCAGCACCCGTTCGTCCACCAGTTCCCCGCAGCGCACCCCGAACGAGGCCAGCGACACCCGGGTGTCCCGGGCCCGGACCACGGATTCGTTGTGCCGGGTGAGTTCGTCGAGTTCGGTGCTGATGGTCTGGCTGAGCACGGTGGAGAGCACCTTCGCCAGCGCCGAACCGAGCAACGGCGGGGCGGCCGGATCGCACGGCACCTCCGCGGCGTCCCCGTCCACCGCGGGCACCACGTAGAGCAGCAGCCGCCGCACGTCCGAGGAGGAGGATCGTTCGAAGATCTCCTCCAGCGCCGGCCCGAGCGGCTTGTTGACCAGCACGCCGCCGTCGGTGATCCAGTGCGAGCGCACCAGTTCGGTGTAATCGGTCATGTCCGGGTGCGTCCGGTCGGCCGCCTCGGCGCCGATCGGCGTGCGCGACAGCTCGAACGCGCCGGGGAACGAGGCGCTGGAGCGTGCGGCCAGCGCCAGCGGTCCGTGCACCTGGTTGTTCCACAGTGGACCGTCGAACCGGTACAGCATGCGGTGTTCGGTGTCGCGCACCAGGTTGCCGAGCGCGTCGTCATAGCGGGTGGTCTCGCCGTCGATCATGCTCCCGGTGAGCAGCACGGTGACGTCCGGCGGCTCCGCGGGGACGACCCCGGCCCCGGTGATGTCGTGCAGCGACCGCTCCAGTTCACCGAGCAGCACGCGGTCGCCGTCCAGCAGGGACCGTGGCCGCGCCTCCCCCGGATCGCGGATGAGGTTCTCCAGCGAACCCACGCTGAGCCAGGTGTCCCGCAGCATCGCGGGGCTGGAGCGGTAGGCCTCGGCGAGGCCGAGGCAGGCCGCGTTGATCCCGCCCGCGCTCGTCCCGGTCAGCACGTCGAGGCTCACCGTCGCGTGCAGCAGATCGAGCACCTGCCGGTAACCGCCGCGCTGCCCGGCGGTGCGGGAGGCGGTCAGCAGCGCGGACGTCTCGGTGGCGATTCCGCCCATCCACACGGCGAGGCTGGACCCCCCGACCATGGACATCGCGATCCGGATCTCCTGCGGCCACGGCACCCCCGAGTCACCCATGACGGTCAGTGTCCTCGGCCGCGGCGGCACCCCACAAGAGCCCAAGTCCGTGAAGGGCACCTTCACGGACGCTGAGGCTGTGAAGGGACCCTTCACAGCCCTGCGGCGCGGGTCAGGCGGCGAGGTGCTCCAGCAGGAGCACCTGGGCCTCGCCGACGGCGAAGCCGAGCACCGCGCCGGTCGCGATCAGGATCCACTCGTCCTGCTGGAAGGCCGGGCGCAGCAGCTGCTCGAATTCCTGTGGGGACAGTTCCTTCATCTTGCTCACCAAGACATTCCGGATGTCCATCGCGTCGGTGGCGTACTCCTCCAGATAGCTCATGGTCTCCGGCAGCCGGGCCATGATCTGCTCCGAAATGGCCAGTTTCATGTCCTGGTAGTGGCGGCTGCCGATGGCGAGCACCAGCAGCGGTTTGGCCAGCGTGCCCGCCCGGCCCAGCTCGATGTCCAGCTGCCGCTGGATCAGCGCGAGCACCCGGTCCGAAAGCGGGCCGCGCAGCACTGCCTCGATCACGTTGTGCGGGGTGATGATCTCCTTGGCGATCAGCGCACCGTAGGCCTCGGCGACCTCGGCCCGGCGCTTGAGGAACAGGCCCTGCCAGGTGATGCCGAAGTACTTCCTCGGCTCGATCGGGTAGAAGATCATCCGCAGCGCGAGCCAGTCGGTGAACCAGCCGGTGAACAAACCGAACACCGGCATGATCGGCGGGAACTTGAACAGCACCCAGGCGATCATCTGGATCACCCCGATCAGCCCGCCGAAGACCAGCCCCGAGCGTGCGATGAACTTGAACTCCTGGTCGCCGGCCTCCTGGAAGATCCGGTTCAGCAGCCGCTTGTCCTTGACCAGGCTGGTGACCACCATGCCCTTGAGGTCGAACACGCTGTCCACATCGGACCGGATCAGGGCCAGCACGGCGTCGATCATCCGCGGCGCCTCGGCCTGCACCCGCTGGATCACCAGCCGCTGCGCCTGGTCCGGCAACGATTCCCACAGCTGCGCCTGGTACTGCCCGGCGACCTCGCGCACGATGTCCTCGACCGCGGCGAGCATCGGCTCTTCGATCTCCTTGGCGATCCGCCGGGCGTCCAGGCGGTCGATCACCTCGGCCGGTTCGATCAGCTGCTCGGTCATCGTGTCGCAGGCGATGCCGGCCATCCGAGCGGCCCGTTTGGGCACGATGCCCTGCCAGCCGAGGAACGGCTTGATGCCGATGAACTCGACCGGCGCGAACATCATCCGGATGGCGACCACCTTGGTGCCATAGCCGATCAGCGCGGCGACGACCGGGATCGAAACGTAGAGCGGCCAGTGCCGGGCGAAGTCGTCGAGCACGCCGGCGAGGAACGCGCCCATCGGCCTCAGCCCAGGCTCGGGTCGCAGGCGTGCCAGAACTGCGCGCCGAACCGGGAGATGTGCACCGTCCGGCGGATCACCTTGCAGCGCTTGACCTGTTCCTCGGCCGCGCGCACGGTCTCGTCGGTCAGCAGGATCTCGTACTGGGTCTCCAGCGCGGGTACCTCCTCGTCGAGATCGACCAAGCCGAGCCCGATCAGCCGGGTCATGTAGGCGGGTACCTGGTCCGGCAGCGCGACCCCGGCCGCCTTGCCGACTGTGGACGCGTTACGCAGCACCGTCCGGCCGGTGCCCCCGATCCCGGTGCGCTCGGCGACGTCGACCGCGGGAAACGGCGAACCGTCCGACAGCGCGGCGAGGATGCGTGCTTCGTCCGGGGTGAGCTGGCGGAGGATGATCGCGTAGAGATATTCGCGAGCCCGGTCGCGGCCGAAGCCGATGGAATGGTTGAGCAATTCGGCCATCGCGGCACGCAGCGGTTCCGTGCGTTCGCGGGAAGGCACAAGCATCACCGAGGCCTCCACGACACGGCCCGCGGAATCGGACCGGTTCATCGCCGAGGCGGCGGCGAGCGCCGCGTGATACGGGTCGTCGACCTCGTCGAGGCGCCGGCGAAGTTCGCTCAGCAGACCGCGCTCGACCTGGCGCAGGCCACGCTCGGCGGTGTCGATGCCGGGCAGCTTCCTGGTCAGCTCGAAGCCGGTGCGCGCCGCCCAGCCCGCCAGTTTCCCGGCCCGGCGAGCCAGGTTGGCCACGTCCTCGGCCGTGGCCCGGCCGTTCGGTCGCTGGTAGTCCACGGTCGTGCTCCTTCTCGCAGTCCGCGCTGATGCTACCTGCGGGTAGCCGGAACCGCCCCGGAACGGCGACCGTGTTGGATGTCCGGCATGACCACGTCACCGTGGGGCCCGCCGATCGACGTGCTGCCCCTGCTGGCCAGGGAGGAGCAGGCACTGGTCGCCGTCCTGTCCGGCCTGAGCCGCGACGACTGGGCCACCCCGGCCGCCGGGGCGACCGTGCACGAGCTGGCAGCCCGGATCCTGGGGGCGAAACTCATCCGTTTGTCCCGCGTCCGCGACGATCATCCGCCGGGAGACGGTTTCGCCGGGCACTGGCTGCCCGCGGTGAGCCGCCTGTCGCCGGAAGTCCTGTTCTCGATGCTCGTGGACAGCACCGCGCAGCTGACCGATCTGTGGAAGCACCGAGACGCGGACGAACTGGTGGAGGATGTGCCGGCCTGGCTGGTCCTGGCGCGCGACTACTCGTGGTCTTGGATGCGGCAGCAGCAGATCCGCGAGGCGGTGGATGCCCCATTGCTGGATGAGCCGGAATTCCGGACCCCGGTCGTGGATACGTTGCTGCGCGGCCTGCCGTCGGCTTTGCGAGAGATCACTGCTCGCCCCGGCCGTCAGGTGGCTTGCCGCGTGACCGATGCCGGCCAGTGGACCGCGCGGGCGACCTCTGACGGCTGGACGATCGCTCCAGGGGCCGCCACGTCCCGCTCGCCGCTGGCGACCCTGTCCACCGACGCAGACGCGCTCTGGCGCCATTGCACCGGGACGACGGTCGGTGACCGTATCCAGACCACCGGCTCCCCCGCCGCGGCAGCCGCTGTTCTCGCGCTGAAGGGCTGTGAAGGGTCCCTTCACGGACTCTGAGTCCGTGAAGGGACCCTTCACAGCCTTGCCGGTCAGCGGCGGTGTCGTCGCCGGGCCTGTTTGCGTAATTGCAGGATGCGTGCGCCGCCGACCAGGGCGACCAAGGCGGCGCCGGCGATGGCGGCGAACAGCATCGCCACCGCGAGGGGCATGCTGCCGGCGGCGCCGAGGAAGTTCACGGTCGCCGGGTCGAGGTTCTGCAGGATGAAGATCAACAGCAGTGCCAGCACGGCGATCGCGACGATCACCGCGATCCAGGTGCCGCTGATTCGAGTGGGCTTGAGCTTGCGCGCCTTGGCCCGCGGGGGCAGCTCAGCTGAACCCGGACCAGGGCCGGAACCAGCCGGTCCGGGCGCACCGGGCACCTCGGGAGTCTCCGATTTCGCGACCCGGCCAGGGTCGTCGCCTCGCGCGTGCGACATACCACGATTGTCCGCCCGCGCGCGAGGTTTCGCCGGTTCGTGTCCTCCTAACGGGTGAGGTCGGTGTCCCGCAGTACGCGCAGCGTGTTCTGCCCGGCCAGTTTCGCGCAGTCCTCGTCACTCCAGCCGCGAGCCATCAACGCGGCGAACAGCACCGGGTACTCGGACACGTCCTCCAACCCTTCCGCAGGCTTGCTTCCAGGATAACATCTTCTATGAAAGATATATTCGGGAGAGAGTTATGCGGTAGACTTCGCCTGGTGACAGCCGATCCACACACCGACGACGATGAGATCGTGACCTGGTGGGGCCTGGTGATCGAGGGCTACCTGGCCACCCAGGACACCCTGATGACCGAACTGGCCGCCCGATTCGACCTGGCTCCCGCTTCGTTCGACATCCTGATGCGCCTGGTGCGCTCACCGGAACACCGCATGCCGATGACCCGGCTCGCCACCGAAGCAGCCCTGTCCAGCGGCGGTTTCACCAAAGTCGCCGACCGCCTCGCCGCCGCCGACCTCCTCTGCCGCATCCCCAGCCCCGACGACCGCCGAGTCACCTACGCGGCCCTCACCGAACACGGCCTCGACGTGGCGACCCGAGCCAAAGCCGCCTGCGCGGAAATCCTGCGCCGCATCGTCCTGACCCCCCTCGGCGAGGACGCCGCCGCCCTGGCCAACGCCATGCGAACCTTGCGGTCGGTGAACGGCTGACCCCCGCCTGAGCGCGGGCTCGATCGGGTGACTTTGCAGCCCTCGCGGCGGCGGACTCCGCCACGTCCTCGGCGGCGCCGCCGGACCACACCGGTCGCGGGGCCACGGGTCACGGACGCCGCCACCCCGCCGCCACCCACGATCGACAATTGCGCGCCTCGCGGCTCTCCGCCCGCCCGGACAAACCCCCACCCTCCCGGGGGCGTCCCTCCTCCAGCGTACCGCCCCACCCCCCGCGTTCCTGGCCCAAAGACCCGGTGATCCACAGCCGCCGGGAGTTGTGGATCGACGTCCTGAACAGCAGGTCCATGAAGGCGCGACGCCTGAAGTTGGAACCACGCGCGGGTCAGTGCCACGCGCGGCAGGAGACATCGCCGGAAGGCCGTGCGGGAATGCCTGACACGGCAAAAACCACCTCCAGGACGTGAGTAACAACCCGCAGCAACAGCCCCAAAGCCGCACAAAAATCCACACGAGCACCCACCACGAACCCCGAAATCAAGCATGGTGAAATCCCTGGATCTCCAGTTTCCGCCGGACCTGGTCCAGGTAGCGGCGGCGCAGCTTGCTCACGCTGGCCGGGGAAATGCCCACCTCGGCGGCCAGTTCGGCGGGTTTCAGTTCCGGGTGGTGGGCGATCAGCAACAGCAGGCGCCGAGCGCGTTCGGGAAGTTCGGCCACAGCGCACCACAGGGCGGCAGCTCGTTCGTCGTCGAGCAGGGTGGTTTCGGGGGACGGTTCGTCGGGTGCGGGCAGGTAGGTGGCCCGCGTTCGGCGGATCATGGCGCGAATCGCGTGCCGGCGGGCGACGGTGGTCAGCCAGGCGCCAAGGCGGTCCCGGTCTCGGATCTGGCTGTGGCAGGTCAGGAATTCCAGCCACGCGGCCTGGCAGGCATCCTCGGCATCGGTGCGGAAGCCCGGAGTCGTCGCGAGTACGCGGGCGACGCGTGAGCCGAATCTGCGAACTTCGTCGTCATGCAGCATTCCGGGATCCCTTCGTCGAAAGCCATTGCCGACATTGACGAAGGCGGACGAGCGGACGGATCCACTAAAACAGACATAACGCCAGATCAGGTGATCATGGTATCCAGGCGGCCGCTCACGGCTCAGGAAAGGCCGGGCATCAACCGCACGGCATTGCCGGACAGGACGTTCTTCAGGACCTCCGCCGGCAGGCCGAGATCCGCGACGGCACGCACGTTCGCCGCGGTGCCGGGGACACCCGGCCAATCGGTGCCGAAAACCCATTTCCGGGCCAGCCGCACGAGATCGAACCGGGCGTAGTACTCCGGCAGCTTCTTCGGCGGCAGCCCGGCCAGGTCCAGCCACACGTTCGGCCTCGACTGGGCCATGAACGCGGCCACGTCGTACCACCAGCCGCGGCCGCCGTGAGCGAAAACGAAATTCACCGAAGGGAAGTCTTCGACCACATCGGACAATAGCTGCGGATCCCCGAAACTCGACCGAGAGCCGGGGAAAACCGACAGTCCGGAATGGAGGATCACCGGCACGCCACGGTCGGCGCACAGGTCGTAGACCGGGTAAAACTCCTTGTCCGCCGGGGAGAACGCGCCGTGTACCGGGTGAATCTTCAACGCCACCGCGCCGAGGGCGAGCTGTCGTCGCACCTCGTCGCGCAGCGGGTGGTGCAGATGCGGGTTCACGTTCGCCACCAACCGGAAACGCTCCGGGTTGCGCTCCACCAGCGGCAGATTGTCCTCAATGGACTGGATTCCGGTAGTCCGCGGGCTGTATTCGCAGAACAGCAGCACCCGGTCAACGCCTTCACTCGCCATCAGATCGTCCATTGCGGACGGAATCACCGAACCGGCCTCGTCATAGACGGTGCGCCACGGGTAGTCCCCGGCGTAATCGCGGGCCCAGTCCAGCCAAGCCGGCTTGAGCGTGGGCAGCCGCGGCGTGTGCACGTGGGCGTCCACCACGAAGTGACCGTCGATCATGATTGCGGCTGCGGCTGCTGCAGCGATTCCCGCACCAGCTCACGGAGCACGTTGCGGCGGATCTTCCCGGTCGCGGTTTTCGGCAGCTCCGCCAGCTCCACCACGGCACGCGGCCGTTTGAACGCGGCGAGCCCGGACCGGCAGAACTCGATCAGCTCCTCGGCCGCCACCGCCGAGGACGGCGCGGCGACCACGCACGCCACCGGCTTGTCCAGCCCGTCGGCGTCCGGCGCGGCCACCACCGCGACCTCCGCCACCGCGGGATGCTCCAGCAAGCGTTCCTCCACTTCGGACGGTGACACCCAGATCCCACCTGCCTTCAGCATGTCCCCGAACCGGCCGAGACAAGTGTAGGTGCCATCGGAATTGCGGACGTAGCTGTCCCCGGTCCGCAGCCATTCTCCTTGAAACACCTGCTTCGTGGCCGCATACCGAGCCCAGTACCCGGTCGCGATCGACGGACCGGACACGTACAGCTCGCCGGGCTTCCCCACCTCCTCGATCGACACTCCCCGCTCGTCTCGCAGCTGGATCCGATACCCAGGCACCGCCACCCCGGTACTGCCCGGCCGGACGAGATCCGGACGGTTCGAAAGGAAGATGTGCAACGCCTCGGTCGATCCGATCCCGTCCAGGATCTCCACCCCGAACCGTGCACGGAACCGGTTGAACAACGACACGGGCAAGGGTTCACCGGCCGAAATCGCGCACCGTACCGAGGAAAACGAATCATCCGGAACATCGCTGGCCAGCAGCGCGGCGAAGAACGTCGGCACCCCGAAGAACAACGTCGGCCGATCCGCCTTGGCACGCGCGGCGAACAGCGCGGGCGTCGGGCGAGCCGGTTCCAGCAAGGTGGTGGCCCCCGCGGCGAGCGGGAAGAACGCCGAGTTCCCCAGCCCGTAGGCGAAGAAAAGCTTCGGCACGGACAGAAAACGGTCCGACGACGTGGTGTCCAGCACCTGATGTGCGTACGTCTCGCAGATCGCGCGAATCGAAGCATGCCGATGCATCGCACCCTTCGGCTGCCCGGTGGTGCCCGAAGTGTACAGCCACAACGCGGGTGAATCGTCCCAAGTAGACACCTCGACAGGCTCGTCCACTGTGGCCACTTCGGCCCATCGGTGCACCCGCGGCCCGGAGGGGAACGCGGCCGGATCCGCCCGGTCCAGTACCAGGTCGGTGACCTCGGGCGCGCTGGTGAGTGCGGCCGCCGCGGACCCGGCGAACTCCCCGGACACGCACAGCACCCTGGCCCGCGAATCCGCCAGCACCTTTCCCAGCTCAAGCCCGGTGACCATAGTGGACACCGGGACGGCGACCGCGCCGGCGAGCATCGCGCCGAGAATCCCGGTCAGCAGCTCCACGTCGTCGACCATGCTGAACATCACGCGTTCCTCGGGGCGTACCCCCAGCTTCCGCAATCCCGCGGCGACCCGGCGCACCTCCGCGGAAAGCTCGGCATAGCGCAGCGTGCGCCGCGCTGAGACCACCGCGGCCGCGTCCGGTCGCCCCTGGGCGAGCAGGAACTCCGCGGCGTTGAAGCCCCCGGGAACCGTCATGGCGTCCCCCTCAGGTGAGGTGCACGTACTCGTAGTCGAACGGCTTCCCGTTGATGCCCTGCCGCGGCGGCGCGACCCAGCTCGCGATCTTCCCCCGCTCGTACACCGGGTGCATGAGCGAGCGGACGAACGTCAAGTCCTCCGCCGTCGGCAGCCATTGGTGCCGGGCCGCCTCCCACGTGGCCTCGTCGACGAGCGTGCCGTCCGGAGTCACGTGGTGGCCGGAGTTTATGCCCACGTCGCGATTGAAACCAGGGTGTGGCAGCCGGAACCGGAAGTCGATGCCCGCGTCGGAGAGGATCTTGTTCCAGCGGTTCACCCCGGTCTGGCAGTCCGCGGTGTACTCCGCGCGCAAATCGAGGTTGAGCAGCAGGATCGCCTGCAGTTCGTCGGTGGTCCAGGTGCCGTCGTCGCACGGACGGTCCAGCACTCGCGCGTCGTCGGTGAGCTTGTGATCGTCCTTGCGCCGGGTCTCCTGCCAGCGGCCTTTGAGCCCGGCGGTGTAATAGTTGGCCGCGTTGGTGGAGGTCTCGCTGCCGAACAGGTCCAGCGAAACGGTGTAATGGAAGTTCAGATACCGTTGCATCACTTCGAGCGGAATTCCGCCGTGCGCGGCGACGTCGTACGTGTCGTGCTCGTGGATCAGCTCGGCGCTGCGCTGCACCACCCGGTCCACGCCGGTGGTGCCCACCATCATGTGGTGCGCCTCCTCCTTCAGCATGAACTCACATGTTCGCGACAACGGGTCGAACGAACTCTCCTTCAACGTGCCGAGCTGATACTTGCCGTCCCGGTCGGTGAAGTAGGTGAACATGTAGAAGGCCAGCCAGTCCGCCGTCTCCTCGTTGAACGCGCCGAGGATCCGCGGCGCGTCCGGGCTGCCGGAGTTGCGCAGCAGCAGCCCCTCGGCCTCGTCCCGGCCCTCCCGGCCGAAATAGGCGTGCAGCAGGTACACCATCGCCCACAGGTGCCGGCCTTCCTCCACATTGACCTGGAACAGGTTCCTCAGGTCATACAACGAAGGCGCGGTCAGCCCGAGCAGCCGCTGTTGCTCCACCGACGCCGGCTCGGTGTCGCCCTGGATCACGATCAGCCGCTGCAGATCCGCCCGGTACTCGCCGGGCACCTGCTGCCATACCGGCTCGCCCTGGTGCTCGCCGAACGCGATCTGCCGGCCCGGATCCCGTTCGGCGAGGAAGATTCCCCACCGGTAGTCCGGCACGTTCACGTGGTCGAAGTGCGCCCAGCCCTCGCGGCCGACGCTGACCGCGGTGCGCAGGTACACGCCCTCGGTCGCCAGCGTCGGACCCATCTCGCCCCACCAGTTCAGGAATTTCGGCTGCCAGCCCTCCAGCGCGCGCTGCAGCCGCCGGTCGTCGGCGAGATGCACGTTGTTCGGGATCTTGGCGTCGTAGTCGATTGTTTCCGGCATCGGTTCAGACCCGCTTTCTGTCGAAGACCGCCTTCTGCCCGGTGCCGTAGCGCCGCAGCGCACCCTCCGGACCCGCGGCGTTCGGCCGGGTGAAAATCCAGTTCTGCCAGGCGGTGAGCCGCCCGAAGATCTTGGTCTCCAGGGTTTCCGGGCCGACGAAACGGTGGTTGGCCTCCATCCCGGTGAGCGCGTCCGGCGACAGCGAGGCACGGCCCTCCAGCGCGAGCCGGATCTCGTCCGTCCAATCGAGATCGTCCGGCGCGTCGGTGACCAGACCCAGCTCCACGGCCTCGGCGGCGCCGAGTACGTGGCCGCGTTCCCGTGCGAGCCACGCCAGGTGGTCCTCGTCGCCGTAGAACCGGGATTGCAGCCGGGACAGCCCATTTCCCATCGGGAAGAGACCGAAGTTGGCTTCGGAGAGCATGATCGACGCACGGTCCGGCGAGTCCTCGTCGTCGATCGGCGGACCGTCCAACATGTACTGACGATCGGCGGCGAGCGCGATCTCCAGCAGCGTCCCGGCGAAACAACCGCCCGGCTCGATCAACGCGACCAAGGTTCGGCTGGTGACGTCCAGCCGTTTCAGCGTGCGCTTGAAATAGTGCCGGATCTCGTTGCTCAGCCAGTCTTTCCCGATGAGCACCGGCTCTTCGTGCGCGAGCACCTGCGCCGGATCGCCTGCCGTGCGCAGCACCCAGGTGCCGAGGTCCGGTTCGTTCGTGCGCAGCCGCAGGATCGCGTCGTCGAGTTCGCGCGTCAGCCGCAGCAACCAGCCGTCAAGCCCAGGCTCGCCGGACGGGCCGCGCACGGTGATGGTGACCAGCGAATTCGGCCGGTCGTAGACGACGTGGACGTGCCGGTACTCGATGCCCTCCTCGGTCACCGCCGGGGCCAGCGGGGTCAGCTCGACACCTTCCTCCGCGGGCAACCGGCCGGACTCGGCGGCCAGTTCACGCGCTCGGGCCAGCACCTTTTCCCGGAACCCGGCGCGCGGCACCAGCTCGTCCACCAGCCGCCAGTCGAGGGCGGTCCGGCCCTTGAACCCGTCCGGCCGGGTGGCGAACACGTCCGCGAGGTCGCGGCGGACCCGGCGTTTGTCCACCAGCCGGGTCAGCCCGCCGGTCCCCGGCAGCACCCCGAGCAGAGGCACCTCCGGTAACGCGACCGTGGCCGAATTGTCGTCCACCAGCAGGATTTTCTCGCAGGCCAGCGCGATCTCGTAGCCACCGCCCGCGCAGCTGCCGTTCACCGCGGCCAGGTAGGTCTGGCCGGAGAACTCGGTGGCGTCCTCCATCCCGTTGCGGGTCTCGTTGGTGAACTTGCAGAAGTTCACCTTCCACCCGTGCGGCGAGGTCGCCAGCATCCGGATGTTCGCGCCGGCACAGAAGACCTTGTCCTTGGCGCTGGTCACGATCACCGCGCGCACCTGCGGATACTCGAAGCGCAGCCGCTGGGTGGCGTCGTAGAACTCGATGTCGACGCCGAGGTCGTAGGAGTTCAGCTTCAGCTCGTACCCCGGCACCAGCCCGCCTTCGGCATCGACGTCCATCTCGAGCCAGGCAACCTCGCCTTCGACGGTCAGCCGCCAGTGCCGGTAGTGGTCCGGATGGCGCTCGAAGGTGACAGGTGTGGTGGTGGTCACCCTCCGATTGTCTACACGAACTCGACGAGCGTCAATGTTGTGTAGAGACTTGTACCCGGTTGAACGCCGCCCAGGCCCAGCTCACGAACGCCCACAGCGCCACGGCGGCCACCGTGTCCCCGACCAGCGGAATGAGCCAGACTCGTGGCAAATCGGGGAATCCGATCAGGAAATGCCCCGCCGTGACCAGCCCGGAAAGCGAGTAGACGAGCAGCAGCACGAGTGCGCGCCGATAGCGTTCCCGCAGGTAAGCGCGGTAGCCGAGCACCGCGATGACGGTGAAGACGACCCAGGCCGCGCCGACCCCGACCTGGCCGACGGTCTCGTCGAGCCCGGGGATCGACGGGTACGCCCGCGGCCGGGCGACCATGTGCCAGTAGTGAAAACCGGTGCTGAGCACCGAGAACGCCAGGATCGCCCGCAGCGGTGCGAGTCCCTTTTCGCGAAGCACATCCATCACGGGCCCCCTTGCCGATTTGATAGATCGCTCTAGCGACGGTACCGCGCCTCGCCCGGCCCGGGCAAGACACGCATCAGCGCCGGAGCGACTCGCTAATGTCACCTTGGACAGGCGCCTGTCGAGCGCCTGTCGAAATGGAGGGAGTCCGATGGATCTGCCCACCCGCGGCCCGGAGCACGAAGCTCTCACCGCCTTCGCCGGCGTATGGACCGGCACCGAAGAGCTGGCCGAAGCGCCGTGGGCGCCCGCCTCGACGGCCACCGCCACCTGCGACTACCGCTGCTCGCTCGATGGTTTCGCACTTGTCCAGGACTATGTCCAGACTCGCGAAGACGGCTCACAGCTGTTGGGACACAACGTTTTCACCGTCGATCCGAACACCGGCGAGACGCTCTGGTACGGCTTCGACAGCTACGGTTTCCCACCCGCCGCGCCCGCCCGCGGCAGCTGGCACGAGGGCACCCTGCACCTGGAGAAGCACACCGACCGCGGGGTCGCGCAGCACCGGCTGACCCCGGATGGCGGCGTCCTGACCCACGAGATCGATGTGCGGTTCGGCGACGACCTCGAATTCAGCCCGTTCCTGCGGGCGCGCTACACGAAAACGGCCACGCGATGACCGAGCAGCAGATCGAAGCGAACGGCCTGAAGCTGTGCTTCGAGACGTTCGGCGATCCCGCGGACCCGCCGCTGCTGCTGGTGATGGGCCTCGCCGCGCCGATGATCTGGTGGGACGACGAGCTCTGTGTGCAGTTCGCCGAAGCCGGGTTCCGGGTGATCCGCTTCGACAACCGCGACGTCGGGCGCTCGTCGTGGATGTCCGGGCGAGCCAGCGTCACGCGGGCACTGCTGCTTCATTCCGCGCCGTATTCGCTCGGCGACCTCGCGGACGACGCGTCCGCCCTGCTCGACGCGCTCGACATCGAGCAGGCGCACGTCGTCGGCGCCTCGATGGGCGGAATGGTCGCGCAAGAGCTGGCGATCCGTCGGCCCGATCGGGTCCGGTCGCTCACCTCCATCATGTCCACCACCGGAGCCCGGTTCGTGGGGACGCCGAGTTTCCGCGCCGCGGCAGCGATGCTCGCCCCGGCAGCGCGGACCCGCGAGGAGTACGTCACGCGGGCGCTGAATACGTTCCGGATGCTCGGCTCGCCCGGCTATCCGTTCGATGAGGAGCGCATGCGGGCACGTGCCGAGCGCACGTACGACCGGGGCGTGAACCCGAGCGGGGCGGCGCGGCAGCTCAGCGCCATCCTCTCCGCGTCGGATCGCACCGCCGGGTTGCGCCGGCTTTCCCTGCCGGCGTTGGTGGTGCACGGCACGAAAGACCCGCTGGTGCGCGTGTCCGGTGGACGGGCGACCGCGCGGGCGCTGGGTGCCGACCTCGACTTGATATCGGGGATGGGACACGATCTGCCGCCGCAGGTGTGGCCGCGAGTGGTCGCCGGCGTCCAGCGGATCGCCGGTCGCTGACCGTCACCCAGGATTATCTCGCTGGAAAACCTCTTGCACGCGAGAGACTGTGGGCGTACCGTTCCCGGTATCGGCTCCCAGAGAGGACGTGACCGAAATGGCACCCACCCAGACCGAGGTCGCCCAGCTCACCGAGGCCCGCGACCGGCTGCGGGACAAGCACCTGCGCCCGGCGGCGACCCGGCAGCCGACGGTCGGGCGCGGGATCCACCACACCGCACTGCTGTCCAGCGACGTCGAACAGACCATCACCTTCTACCAGGACGTGCTGGGCTTCCCGCTCACCGAGCTGATCGAGAACCGCGACTACCCGGGTTCCAGCCACTTCTTCTTCGACGTGGGCAACGGCAATGCAGTGGCCTTCTTCGACCTGCCGGGCCTGGATCTCGGCCCGTACGCGGAGGTACTCGGCGGGTTGCATCACCTGGCGCTGTCGCTGACTCCGGAAGCGTGGGCGGGCGCGCGGGAGCGGCTGGACCAGGCGGGCGTGCAGTACCAGGAGGAGAGCGGCACGTCGATCTACTTCGCCGACCCGGACGGCGCGCGCATCGAGCTGATCGCTGACGACCTCGGTGAGATGTACGGCTCGAAAATCGGCTAAGCCTGCGGCTACGGTGCGCGGGAGACATCCCGACCCGAGGGAGAGCCATGGGCGACTGGGCGGCATCACGAGCGAAAGCACGGCTCGACCGGCGTGAGGTGCTCGACGAACTCGTCGCACAGGTACGTTACGAAGTGCGCGTACACCTCGCCGAGCCGGCCACAGTGAGCCAGTACGACGAATCGGCCACGGTGTTTTCCCTAGGCCACACCGAATGCGCGGCATTGCTCGCACACCGGCAGTTGCTGCCGTGGTGGGAGCGCCGGCTGCTGCGTCGCTTCGTACAGCAACTGCACGGCAAGACGATCGCTGGCAGCGTGGCAGACGTACCCGCCGGATTCGAAGCACCGCGCGCGTACGGCGCGGAGATCGCTCGGCTGAACCCGGACGGCGGGGACACCGGTGCGCGCTACGACCTGCAAGGACGTGGGCTGCTCACCGTCTTCCGGCTGTCGCTCGGCGGCCGCGGCGAGGCGTGGCCGGACCGCCAAGAAGTGGCGATCACCTCCGCCCGCAACATTCTGGCTTGCAGTAGTGCCTTCCTCCGTCGATCGCCGTGGCACGTGCTGTGGCCGGTGTACCGGGTTCGCGGCCTGCGTGTGTGGCGGCTGTGACGGAATCACCGACGCCGCACAAACGTTCAACCGACATGACGCCTGAAGAAATCCTTGCCGGTGCCCGCACGATCGCCGTGGTAGGTCTCAGCCGCGACCCGGCGAAGGAGGCACACGCCGTGCCGGCCGTGCTGCAGGCGCACGGATTCCGGATCATCCCGGTGCACCCGTCGGCCACCGAACTGCTCGGCGGGAAGGTCTACCGGAAGCTGGAGGACATCCCGGAACAGGTGGACCTGGTCGACGTCTTCCGCCCGTCCGCGGAAACCCCCGAGGTGGCCCGCTCGGCAGTGGCCATCGGCGCGAAAGCGCTCTGGCTGCAACAAGGGATCGTGTCCGAGGAAGCCCGGCGCATCGCCGAGGAGGCCGGGCTGGCGTACGTCGAGAACCGGTGCACCGCCGTGGTTCGCGCAATCGGACGGATCTCCTTCACCTAGCACCACCCTGTGAAGGGTCCCTTCACGGACTCAGAGTCCGTGAAGGGACCCTTCACGGCCCTGCCAACGACGGGACGGCATGCCCGGTCACGGAATCACCCGGTAACCCACCCCACGCACCGTTTCGATGGTTTGGGTCCCGAAGGGTGCGTCGATCTTCCGCCGCAGGTAACCGACGTACACCTCGACCACGTTCTCGTCGCCTTCATAGTGCGCATCCCAGACGTGGCCGAGGATTTCGTTCTTGGTCAGCGCCGCGCCCTGCCGCCGCAAGAGGAACTCCAGCAACCCGAATTCCCGCGCAGTCAGCTCGATCCGCGTCTCTCCACGGTGGACAGTGCGGGCCGCCGGGTCGAGCTGCAGATCGCGTACGGTCAGCACCGCCGGACGAGCCGGGGCACCACGGCGGAGCAACGCGCGCAGGCGAGCGAGCAGGACCACGAAGGAGAAGGGTTTGGACAGGTAGTCGTCCGCGCCGAGGTCGAACGCGTCGGCCTCGTCGTACTCGCCGTCCTTCGCCGTGAGCATCAGCACCGGCGTCCAGTTTTCCGCCGCACGCAAGCGTTTCAGCACCTCGTAGCCGGACAGCTCGGGCAGCATGATGTCCAGCACCACGGCGTCGTAATCGTGTTCGGTCGCCGACCACAGCCCGTCCCGGCCGGTGTGCGCGACGTCCACGGTGAAGCCTTCGGCGATCAGTCCGCGGCGGAGGGTCTCCGCGAACTCCATTTCGTCCTCGACGATCAACAGCCGCATGGTCACTCCTGTCCGATCCGGGGCAGTTCGATCTGGGGCAGCTCGATGCGGAAATGCGCGCCCGGATAACTCGGGTCGGGGAGGTCGACGTACTGTGCCCGGCCCCCGTGCCGGGCCGCGATCCCGGCCACGATCGGCAGGCCGAGCCCGGTTCCGCCGCGCCGCCGGGACGCGTCCAGCCGCACGAACCGTTCGAACACCCGCTCCCGATCGGCCTCGGCGACCCCGGGACCGTCGTCGCTGACCTCCACCAGGGCCAGCCCACCCCGCACCGAGCTGGCGATCCGGATCCGCTCTCGGGCGTGCCCGCACGCATTGTCCACCAGGTTGCGCACGGCTCGCCGAAGCTGCGCCTCGCTGCCGCACACCTTCGCCGGTCCGGCCCGGACCTCGATCTCCACCGGCGTCTCCGCCCGCACCCGTTCCGCCTCGGCGCGCACGATGTCGTCGAGGTCCACTTCGGTCTGCGCCGGGCGGTCGGTGGCGTCGTCGGTGCGCGCGAGCATCAGCAGGTCGTCGACGAGTTCCCGTAACCGCGCGGTTTCGCGGGTGATCACCGGGACCAGCTCGTCGGTCGTCTCCGGATGCTGGCTCGACACGTCGAGGGCAGTGCTGATGGTGGACAGCGGCGAGCGCAGTTCGTGGCTGGCGTCGGCGACAAACCGGCGTTGCGCGGACTGGGCGGAGGCTAGTCGTCCGAGCATCTCATTCAACGTCACAGCCAGCCGGTGTACCTCGTCCCCGCCGGGCGGCAACGGCACGCGCGAAGCAAGGTCACGGGTGGAGATCTCCGCGACCGTACGGCGCATGCGTTCCACCGGCCGTAGGGCCGACCCCACCGCGCGGTACACCGCGAAGCCGGCGATGGCCAGCAGCGGCAGCGAGATCAACGCCAGCAGCAGCGTCAGCCGCGTCGACGCCTCAGCCACCGGCTCCAACGACCGAGCGGAAATCACCGTGTACGGTCCGCCAGGGCCACGTACGCCCTGCGACACCACCCTGTATTCGGCGCCGTCGCCGTTCAGCCCGAGTGGCAGCGTCTCGACGATTTCCTGCCCAGGTAGTGGGCGCGCGCCGGTGAGCGGCGGATGTCCGACGATGGACGGGTCGCTGGCAATTGGACGCGTATTGGAGCCGAGCACCTGCGTCACTGCTTCGGTGTCACCTGTGCTGGCGACGTCGCTCGCAGACAGGTCTCGCGCTCCTTCGCGGACGAGCTGGATAGCGACCTGTCGCGCCGTAGTGCGCGCACTCTCGGTCACACTGCGGTCGAGCGACTCGTCTAAAAGCAGCACAACGACGACACAGGCAGTTGCGATGGCCAAAGCCAGCGCAAGCACTGCGACGGCGGTGGTCCGCATCCGGACGCCTGTGGCGGCGAGGAGTCTCACGTACGCAGCGTAACGAGGAGACAGTGCGCTCATCGTGACCGGCGCGCACTCAGCCGCTCAGCCCGCAGGACTTCGACCTCGCTCAGCTCCAATGGCTTCGGTGGATGCCCGAGCACCCAGGACAGCAGCAGATCGGCCAACGCCGGATTCCGTGCCAGCGCCGGTCCGTGCAGGTAGGTGCCGATGACGTGGCCGGTCACCGCGCCTTCGGTGCCATCACCGTTGCCGGTGCCGCGAACGACGCGGCCCAGCGGTGCGCTGTCCGGCCCCCGCGTCGTCTCTCCTTGGTGGTTCTCGAACCCCGTGAGCGGCGCGTCGAACAGCTCTGGGCTTGCGACCAGCTCGGACACCGCACGCCGCGACGCCGGTTTCGTCGTCGCGTCGAGCAGCCCGAGGCCGGAGTGGTCCACGCCGTCCACGCCGTGGAACCGGGTGCCGAGGATCTGCAGGCCCGCGCACACCCCGAACACCGGGGTGCCCGCGGCCGCGGCCCGGCGCAGCCCGGTCGCCGCGCGGAGGAAGTCCGCGGCCAGTACCTGCGCGCCGTCCTCGCCGCCGCCGAGCAGGTACAAGTCCAATGTGGAGGGCACGGGTGAGGAGAGCGAGATCGGTACCACCTCGGCGTCCTGCCCACGCCACTGCAGGCGTTTGCAGAGCACCTGCGCGTTGCCGGAATCACCGTAGGTGCCGAGCACCTCGGGCAGCAGCAGTCCGATGCGGACAGTGGAATCACGCATCGGGCAGCCGGCCGACCAGATCACGGAAGGCGGTGTAGTTCGCGACGATCTCCACGCCGCCCGGGGGCAACGAGTCGATCGCCTGCACCGGATCCGGCGCCGACCAGTGCGCCACTTCGGCGTAGCACAGCCGCACCGCGAGATCCGCCGAGCGTTCCCCGGTGACCACCACCTGGCGGCCCCGCAACCGTTCGAAATGCACGTCCCAGAGCCAGGACAGGTCCCGCCCGTCGGCTTCCTGGGCATTGACCGCGACGACCACCGGAGTGTCCTCGTCCAGTACCCGCAACGTTTCCGCCCACCCAGCCGGGTTCTTGGCGAGCATCAGCCGCACCGAATGCCGCGTACGCCGGACTGTGCGGTAGCGCCCGCCGATGTCGGTGATGGTGCGCAACCGCGCAGCGGCCGTGTGCGGTGGTACGCCGACGCACTGCGCGGCGGCGAGCGCGAGCGCAGCGTTGGCACGGTTGGCCTCGCCCGGCAGCCGTAGGTCGAGATCCACCGCACGGCCACCGGGCGTCGTCACCAAGTCGCCCTCAAGCGACCACGTCGGGTTAGGTCTTTCGAAACCACACGCGCAGCTCCAGCTGCGGTCAGCGTGGTCTATGGCCCCACCGCAACGCGGGCACGCCCCGGAGTCTCCGGACCACCGTCGTCCGGTGCCGACCCACACAGCGCGTGCCGCCGCCGACGCCGCGGACGTCACCAGGATGTCGTCGCAGTTGGCGATCACGACCGTGCGTGGCAAATTGGCGAAGGCGGTACGCAGATCGCGTTCCAGCATGCGTACCTCGCCGACACGGTCGAGCTGGTCGCGACTGAGGTTCAGCAACACGAGCGCCGCAGGCTGGACTTGCATAGCCACCCACGGCACGTACGTCTCATCCACCTCCAGCACCGCGTACGGCGCTTCGGGGCTCGCTGCCAGCGCGGCCACCAGACCGTCCGGCATGTTCGCGCCGTCGCCGTTGTGCGCGACCTCGGCGAGAGCTTCGAGGGCGCGCGTGATCATCAGTGCTGTGGTGGTCTTGCCGTTCGTGCCGGTAACCAGCACGACGGTGCGTTCCTGACCGAGGCGGCGAAGGACCGCGGGGTCGAGCCGGAGGGTGACCCGCCCGCCGATCACCCCACCGCGTCCCAACCCGGCGGTACGCGAAAACCACGCAGTCAGCCGCCCCGCGGCGACTGACGCCCGGGTACGCAGACGTATGGACATCGATACGAACGGTGCGCTGTATGCGCTGTGAATTTCCTGAGAGCGTGACGCTGCTCTCCGCAGCGGTGGGTCAGGCCAGCCTACTGATCGGAGGTTGAACCATTTCTACACCCTCTGTTGCCGGCATACAACGAAGGTTGGTCAAGATCTTTCGTACATACATCGGAGGTGTTACCGTCCAACCCGCCTAACGACACCACGTACCGTTGCCTGGCATACGCGGAGGTTGGCGTGGACGAAGCACGCGGACTCGACCAGAGCGGCACCCTCGAGCGCGGGCTCGCGGTGCTGGAGCACGTCGGACAGCACCAAGAGCTTTCGACCAACGCGATCGCGCGGCAACTCGGTCTCTCGCGCAGCGCCACATACCGGATCGTCGGCACCCTGAAGCAGCTTGAGTACCTGGAGGCGGACAGCACCACCGGACGCGTACGGCTGGGTACCCGTCTCGTGGAGCTGGGTGCGCGCGCTATGGCGGCGACTGACCTGCACCGTTGCGCACCGCGCTACCTATCGGCCCTGGCTGAGCGATCCGGCGAAACGACGTACCTCGCGGTGCCTGACAACGATGCCATGGTCTATGTCGCGACTGAGCGCAGCTCCAATGCGGTCACGCTCGCGTCCCGTCTGGGTACGCGACGACCGCAGCACACGACGTCGCTCGGAAAGGCGTGGCTCGCTGCGCTACCCGAGCCAGACCGCGTCGCGCGCGTACGGCGGATGAGGCTGGACAGTCTCACGGTCAAGACCATCAGCGACCCTGTACGGCTTCTCGACGATCTCGCCCGCACCCACCGCCGTGGTTGGGCGGTCGATGACATCGAGAACGAGCCCGACGTCGGCTGTGTCGCAGCTGCCGTCCGTGATCACTCCGGACGGCCGATCGCGGCAATCAGCATTGCCGGACCTGCTCCACGCGTGCTGCGGCGTGTCGAGGAACTCGGCCCCACTGTGGCCGGCACGGCAGCGGCGTTGTCCCTGCGGCTGGGGTACGTCCGCAGTCGGTGATGGCGCTGATCAACGGGGCTCACTCGCGGCGAATGACCGGACTGTCCACAGCCCACTGAAGTTGTGCACAACTAGCGCCCTCAACGCCTTCTGAAGCCGGTTCGGTCGGTTCGTTCAGGCACTCTCGAAACCATGCCGATCACCCCGCACCCCGCCACCCAGCTCAGCCGGCCGACGGCCCCGGCGTCACGACTGCACCCCGGCCGCCTCCTGCGCACAGGAAGCCGCCCGGCCCAGCAGCAAGGCTCGCTCCCGGGCGTTCCCCGTCATCTCCGCCGCACGTTCGAACTCCGCGCGCGCCTCGTCATGGCGGCCCAGCTTGTCCAGGAGATCGCCGCGCACGCTCGGCAGCAGGTGGTAATTCTTCAGCGCCGATTCACCCACGAGCCGGTCTACCAGCGCCAGGCCGGCCGCAGGCCCGGAGGCCATGGACACCGCGACCGCCCGGTTCAGCTCGATCACCGGCGACGGAGTGAGCTGCGCGAGACCTTCGTACAGCAAGGCGATCCGGGTCCAATCGGTGTCTTCCGGGGCGAGCGCCCGAGCGTGGCAGGCGGCGATCGCGGCCTGCGCCGAATACGGACCGTATGCGCCTTCGGCAAGCTCTTCGGACCGCGTCAGCGCGTCCAGCCCTCGCTTGATCAGCAACCTGTCCCACCGGCTGCGGTCCTGCTCCAGCAACAGCACAGGCTCGCCGTTCGGCCCGGTGCGCGCCGCCGACCGCGAAGCCTGAATCTCCAGCAGCGCCACCAATCCGTGTACTTCCGGCTCGGTGGGCATCAGCCCAGCCAGCACCCGGCCCAGACGCAGCGCGTCCGCACACAGCGCCGGCCGCATCCAGTCGTCCCCGCGCGTCGCGGAATAGCCTTCGTTGAAGATCAGGTAGATCACTTCGAGCACGGCGGGCAGCCGCGCCATCCGCTCCTCACCCACCGGGACCTCGAACGGCACCTGCGCGTCGGCAAGCGCCTTCTTCGCCCGGACGATTCGCTGCGCGACCGCGGAATCCTTCACCAGGAACGCGCGGGCGATCTCGTCGGTGGAGAGGCCGCCGAGCATGCGCAGGGTGAGCGCCACCCGGCCTTGCATCGGCAACACCGGGTGACAGGCGGTGAACACGAGCCGCAGCAGGTCGTCCTCGATGTGCTCGTCGTCCAGGATCGCTTCGAAGTCCGGCAGCACGCCCTCGCCGAGCTGCTCCTGCGCACGGCCGAGTTCGCCGAGCTTGCGGCCCAGCGTCTCGTTGCGCCGGAACAGGTCGACGGCCCGCCGCTTCGCGGTGGTCATCAGCCAGGCGCCGGGGTTGCGCGGGACTCCGGTCTCCGGCCACTGCTCGAGCGCGGCGACCAGGGCGTCCTGCGCCAGCTCCTCGGCGAGCCCGACGTCGCGCACCATGCGCGCGAGCCCGGCGATCACCCGTGCCGACTCGATCCGCCAGACCGCTTCGACCGCTCCGTGCGTGCTCACGGGCCCATCAGACAGGCCCGGCCCGCCCGAGGCAACCCTCGGGCGGGCGCAGGCTCAGAGCGAGGCCGACACCGGGCGGATCTCGATCGTGCCCGCCCGCAGCTGCGGGTTCGGTGCCCGCCGCATCAGCTCGACGATCTCCTCGACCGAGGAGCCCTCCAGCACCCAGACCCCGGCGACCAGTTCCTTCGTCTCGGCGAACGGGCCGTCCACCACGGCGGGCTCCGGCTGCCCGGCCGACCACACCAGCCGGGCGCCCGTCGCGCTCGGGGTGAGCCCGGCGGCCTGCACCAGGTGCCCCGAGGCGGCGAGCTGCTCGTTGAACCGGCCCATCTGCTCGATCAGCTCGGTGCCGGGCGGAATGCCCGCCTCCGAATCCGCGTCGGCCTTCACCAGCACCATGAACCTCATGCGTTCTTCTCGGCTTCCTTCCGCAGCTTCTCCTCGGCCTCCCGCAGCTCCGGGGTGAAGTTCTCGCCGAAGTCCTCGGCCTCGAAGATCCGCCGGATCTCGATCTCGTGGTGCGCGCCGTCGGTGTTCGGGACCCGCTTGACCCACTCGACCGCCTCCGCGAGCGAGCCGACCTGCAGGATCCAGAACCCGGCGACCAGTTCCTTGGTCTCCGCGAACGGACCGTCCAGCACCGTCGGCTCGGCCGTGCCCCCGAACCGCACCCGCGCGCCCTCGGAGCTGGGCTGCAGGCCCTCCCCCGAGAGCATCACCCCGGCCCGGACGAGTTCCTCGTTGAACTTGCCCATCTCGGTCAGCAGCTCGGTGCTGGGCAGCTGGCCCGATTCGCTCTCCTCGCTGGCCTTCATGATCACCATGAACCGCATCAGCCTGAACCTTTCGCTAGTGGTGTGCCTGCACCCTTGCGTCGAACGGGCGGGGGCCGGATCGACACCCCCGCCGAAATTTTTTCCCCGCCCCGAAACTAGCAGGCCAGGAGCGTCGAGCCGGGTAAATCGGACATGGGAGAATCGGTGCCCGTGGCCCACCTTCCCGACGATCTCCGCACCGCGCTCGACGACGAGCTCGGCCGGTTCCCCGAAACCCGGCTCACCCAGTCGGTCGACCGGCTCAGCAAGCGTTATCGACAAGGCGACTCGGCGACCGCGCCGATTCTGGCCTCCGAGCTGGACGTCGCCGCCTATGCCGGGTATCGGATGCCGGCGACTTACGCAGCGGTCGCGACCGCCCTGGCCGAGGTCGCCGCGGCCGCACCCGCCTTCGCCCCGCGAACGCAGATCGACCTCGGTGGTGGGACGGGCGCCGCAGTGTGGGCCGCCGCCGGAACGTGGCCTTCGCTGGAGAAGTGCACCGTGGTCGAACAGGTCGCCGGAGCACTCACCCTCGGCCGGAAACTGGCCGCGAAAGCCGATGAACCCGCGGTCCGCTCGGCGACCTGGCAACGCGGTTCGATCGACCCCGCGAGCGCCGCACCCCGCGCCGACCTCGTCACCCTGTCCTATGTGCTCGGCGAACTCCCCGAGCGCGGCCGCACGGAGGTGGTCCGCTGGCTCGCTGCCGAAGCCGGCGCCGTCGTGCTCGTCGAGCCCGGCACCCCCGCCGGTTTCGCCCGCATCCGCGCCGCCCGGGACATCCTGCGCGAGCTGGACCGCCCGATCGTCGCCCCTTGCCCACACGAGGGCACCTGCCCGATCAGCCCCGGCGAGGACTGGTGCCACTTCGCCGCGAGGCTGCCCCGCAGCAGTCTCCACCGCCGCATCAAGTCGAGCACCCTCGGCTTCGAAGACGAGAAGTTCGCCTACGTCGCCGCCACGACCGCACCGATCGACCGCCCGGGAGCCCGGATCATCCGCCACCCGCGCAAGCACAAGGGTTTCGTGCACCTGGACCTCTGCACCACCGATGGCCTGGCCCCGGCCACCGTCGTGTCCAAGCGCCAAGGTCCCCGCTACCGCGCCGCAAGGTCCGCGGAGTGGGGCGACGCGTGGACCGCTGAATAGTCCACCTCGCGACCACTCGTCTCGTCGGGCTGCCCGACCTGCGCGCTCTCGGCCGACCCGGCGAAAGGAATGCGGCGGGCACCTCCAGCCGACCGTGGCCCCCGGTCGGGGGGGCCACGGAGTCAGTCCCAGCGGATCGGCAGGCTTTTGAGCCCGTTCTGGAAAGTGGACCGCAACCGACGGGGTTCGCCCGCGAGACGAACCTCGCCCAGCCGGTCCAGTACCGCGGCGAACAACGCCCGCATCTGCACCCGCGCCAAGTTCGCGCCGAGGCAGAAATGGGGGCCATGGCCGAAGGTCAGATGCTCGCCCGGCGCCCGCGTCACGTCGAAGGTGTCCGGATCGGGGAACACCGTCTCGTCCCGGTTCGCCGAGGAGAACCACACCACCACCTTGTCGCCCGGGTTGATGTCCACATCGGACAGACGAGTGCCGCGGACCGCGGTGCGGCGGAAGTTCATCACCGGTGTCCACCAGCGCAGCATCTCCTCGACCGCACCGGGCAGCAGCGAGCGGTCCTCGCGCAGTCTCCGGTACTGCGCGGGATGCGCGAGCAGCGCGGCCATCCCTCCGGGCAGGCCGTTGCGCAGGGTTTCGTTGCCGGCCACGGAAAACAGCCAGAACAGGTTCTCGAACTCCTCGATCGACACGCGTCCGCCGTCGTCGCCGACGTGGCGCATCAGATTGCTCATCACGTCGTCGCCGGGATGAGCGCGTTTGTGCTCGCCGAGTGCGTGCGCATAGGCGTACAGGTCGGGCATTCCGTCACGGGTACGCGGATCCGGCATCGTGCCACCCGGTCCGGGCGCCGGGCGCACCGCGAGCGCGTCCTTGGCCAGTTCGGTCACGTCCTCCGCACGCACTGTCGCGCTCGCCGCATACTCGGCGTCCTGGTAGCCGATCACGCGGTTGCTCCAGTCGAACATCAGCCGCCGGTCGCGTTCCGGGATGCCGAACACCTCGGCCAGCGTGAGCAGGGGCAGATCCGCGGCCACATCCTTGGCGAAATCGCATTCCCCGCGGTCGGCCACCGCTTCGACCAGTCCTGCCGCCCAGCCCTCGATCCGTTCGGTCAGCCGCGCGATCGCCCTCGGCGTGAACGCCTTCGTGAGCAGGCCGCGCAGGCGCCCGTGCTCCGGCGGATCCATGTTGAGCATCATCCGCCGCACGTACCGCAGATCGTCCGCGGTCGCCGGATCGCGAATCTGCGTGCCACCCGCCCGCGAGGAGAACACCGCCGGGTTCCGGAGCACGTGCCGCACGTCGGCGTGCCCGAACACGGCCCAGAAGTCACCGATCCGAGCCACCGGGGTTTCCCGGCGCAGCCGGGCGAGCAGCTCGTGGGGCACACCCCTGACGTAGGTGTCCGGGTCGGCGATCTCAGCGCTTGGCACCAGCCGACCCTAGCCCGGAACGACGCTGAGCCCGCACCGGCGACGAATGGTTGCCTAGACTGGCCCGGTGACCCTCGACTCCACGCATCTCGTACTCAGCCAGCTGCTCGAGCTCGAACCACTCGAACTGAACCTGTACCGCGGCTGGTGTCATCAGGGCTCCCCGCAACGCGCGTTCGGCGGCCAGGTGGCGGCGCAGGCACTCACCGCGGCAGGCGCGACCGTGCCCCCGGAGCGGCACGTGCATTCGCTGCACGGCTACTTCATCCGCGGCGGGCGCACCGACATGCCGATCATCTACGAGGTCGAGCGCACTCGCGACGGGGGCTCGTTCACCACTCGCCGAGTCGTGGCGATCCAGAACGGCGAAAGCATTTTCAGCCTGTCCGCGTCGTTCCAGCTCGAAGCAGGCGGCAGCGAACACCAGGCCCGGATGCCCGAAGCACCGCCACCGGACGTGGCGGCCACCGACGAGCAGGACAAGTCGTCGACGATGCTCTCCGCCATCGAGGTGCGCTTCGTCAGCGATCCGCAGACCGGCCTGCCGGACAACGGCCGCGGCCCGCGGCAGCGGATGTGGGTGCGGGCGAAGGACGCGCTGCCGGACACCCCGCTGGCACACGTCTGCGCGCTCACCTACATCTCCGACATCCGGCTGGCCGGCACGGTCTGGCTGCCGCACCGGGACGAGCCGGGCGTGCCGCACCTGACCTCACTCGACCACGCGGTATGGTTCCATCGCGCGTTCCGTGCCGACGAGTGGCTGCTGTTCGACATGGAAAGCCCAAGCTACGCAAGCAACCGCGGACTGACCCACGGCGAGTTCTACACCACCGACGGACGTCTGGTCGCCTCGGTCACCCAGGAAGTACTCATGCGTCACCACTGACCGTCCTTTATGCTCTGTCCAATGAGGACAGATCAGCCGAGCCGGGCACGAACCGGGCGGGACGGCGCCGCAGCGGGGCCGGCGACCGGCCGGTGCAACACCTTCGACAGCTGCCACGCCTCCAGCCCGGCGAGCACTGTGTTCACCACCACGAGCAGCAGGTACAGCCCGGCCTGCACGGAGAGCGTGAACGGATGCGGCCCGGACGCCCCGGCCAGCAGGACGATGTGGCACACCACGACCACGACCATCGACGCCGCCGAGAGTGCGCCGAGCACGATCACCAGCAGCCACAACGTCCGGGTACGCCGCCAGTGCAGGTAGCCGGTCTGCACCAGGTCCGGGGTGCTCACCATGACCAGACCGCAGCCGTAGCCGGAGAACCCGCCGACCACCCCACTGCCCGCTACCAGTGCCGTGGTGATGTGCGCGGACCCCGGCACCCGATACGCGGCAAGGATCGCGGCCACGCAGACGAGCAGGCCGAGCGGCAGATGCGGCCAGCCGTACCAGGGCAGTCGCCGTTCCATCCGGAGAATCGTCGGCAAGTCGACGTCACGGTAGGACTCGGGGTCGAGCAGGGGCATCGCGCCGTTCCTCTTCTCCCGGGGGCACCCGGGTATGCGGCGGTGATCGGCGAAGCCTAAGACAGCCCGCACGGGCATGCAAAACCTGCCTTCGCCCGACCGGGTCTCCACCCAAGGCGCTGACCTGCGACGGACCCGAGGACCAAGCCGGTTTCCGGTTACCACGCAAGGAACCCGGCCCGCCCTCGGACGGTTTCCGCGGACTGGGCGGTAGCGCGATTTTTTGTCGGTGGTCCAGGTTAGGCTTCGGGCATGAAAATCGACGAGCTCACCGTCGCCGCCGAGGACCTCACGCAGGGCCAGTGGTTCTGGCACGAACCCGCGCCCGGCCTGCGTTCGTGGCAACTGCAGGTGGCCACGGCCGAGGTACAGGACGACGCGGTCTGCATCATGACCACCGACGAGGTCCGCGAACTGGTCTCCTACTCCCGGGACCGCCGAGTGCGGCTGGCCTCCTGAACGGCACTACTTCGGCAAATACTGGGGTCACTTCGGCAGCACTGGGGAAGGGGCCGATCACCGGCCCGACGAGGATGGCCCGCTCCGGCGACGACGCGGGACGCGGGACGCGGGACGCGGGACGCGGGACGCGGGACGCGGGACGCGGGACGCGGGACGCGGTGAAGCATGTTCGTCAGGCAAGGCCCGGTCCGCCGAGAACACGCCTTGTGGGCGACACCCGTTCTGCTGACAACGCGACAAACGCAGCCGTCAAGCGGCGCTCGTTCCATGTAGAACCCACCGGACACTCGTTCCGCACGGAGGGGCAGTCCACGAAAGCGCTTGCCGCGTCGGATGTCTGGGCGAGACCGCACGTCCGCGGAGGGCGCGGCAATGTCGTACCGGCAGAAGGAAGCGAGGCAGGGCAACGAAAGTCACCCAACGATCTGGAGAGCGAGACGACATACACCGGACCTGGCTGAGCAATTACCGCTGATATCCGGCCGAAAACGAAGAGGCCCGGTCCATCAGGGCCGGGCCACCCCAACGGGCCGGGTTGAACCGGCCCATCCCGTCTCACCAGCGACGACGGCGGCGACGGGGTGCCGAGGAGACGGCGATGGCCGGACCGGTCACCAGGACCCCATTGCCGCGGTTCGAACTGTTCTCCGAGGCGGCAACCCCACGGCTGCTGGCGGTGGCGGCCATCGTGGTCACCGCGTTCCGGCTGGGTGACGACCGGCTCATTGCCCGCCCACTCCTGATCACCCTGTTCGTGCTCACCTCGGTACTCGCGTTGAGCACGCTCCCCTCGTGGGCGCAGCTACCGCAGAACGCGCAGATCGTGCTCCTCACGGGCTACGGCCTGTGCGCAGCGATCCTGCTGCCGCTCGGCCAGTCGACCCTCACCCGGCCTTCGCTTTCGCAGCATCCGGAGCCGCCGGCGGAAAGCTGACCTCGCGCACCGCCGCAGCGGCGGTCTCCACAGTCAACGCGTTCGTCACGGTGGGCTCCCTGATGATCGTCAGCCGGCTCGAACCGGGCGGCAACGTATGGCCGTGATGGTTCGGGTTCACCATCGCGTTGCCCGCCTACATCGGAATGTCACGCCAGGACCGGCGTGCCGCGCTGAACAACGCCGAACGCGCCGCTGTGGAAGCACAGCGCGCAGCCGCCTCCGAAGCGCGGGAAGCCGCGCTGCTCGAACGCAGCCGGATCGCCCGCGAGCTGCACGACGTCCTCGGTCATTCGCTCACCGGCATCGCCATGCAACTCGATCTCGCGGACGCGCTCGCCACCAAGGGCCGAAGCGAGGAAGCGAACAGCGCAGTGTTGCGGGCGCGGTCGATCGCGGTGGACAGCGTGACGCAGATGCGTGAAGCAGTGCATGCCTTGCGAGACGACAGCCAAGCCTGTCCGAAGCGCTGAAAACGTTGGCGGACAACGAAGCAGTCCCGTTCACCTGTACCGGAGAGGCTCGGCCGACCACCCCGGACGTGACCCACGCGTTGCTCCGCGCGACGCAGGAAGCGCTTACCAACGCAGCCAAACACGCACCCGGCGCCACCCGCCGCATCGACCTCGGTTACACCGCCGACGCAGTGGGTCTGGTCGTCACGAACTCGGCAGCGGCCCACGGACACACCGGCCGTCCGCGGTGGGACCGGATGGGGTTTGACCGCGACGCGCGAACGCATCGCGGTATTGGGCGGCACCGTGCGAGCTTGTTCCACCGATTCCGGCGGCTGGGCGGTCGAGGCGCGCATACCGGGCTGATCAATCCACCGTGGCCCAGTATTCCCATCATGTGAATACATTCGTTCGCACTGCGAGCAAATCCTGGCTCCTTGCGCGGTAATTTCAGGCAGACCCCCGCCCGGTTCGGTCCCGGACCATCGCGTCGCCTCCGTCGATGCTCTAGGAACTATCCACGAGCACACCACCTTTTTCTTTCACGTCAACCTGATCCAATGGAGGTTTTTCGATGAAGAAGACCCGGTTGGCCCAAGCGTGCGCCGTGGCCGCGATGGCGGCGTTCGGCGTGACCGCGGCCTCGTCGATCGCGCTGGCCGCCACGCCCGCGACGGCCATTCAGGCCTCGGACAACCCGACGAAGCCCAACCACGACCCCCTGCCGACCCGCCCGGCCAAGCCCAATCTCGGCCAGCTGCCCACCCGGCCGACCAAGCCGATCATCGGGCACCTGTCCGCCGCGCCGCTCGACGTCCCGCCCCCCGGCGCGCCCGGCGACGTCTCGCCGCCCCCCGCTCCCGGCGGGGTCCAGCCCCCCGCCGCAGCCGTCCGGGCCGACGTTCCCACCCCGCCGCACCACGGCCGCCCGATTCCGCCCCAGGGCTCCGCCCCGAGCGGCGTCCCAGGCGTTGTGCCCAGCGGCGCACCCGGCGTCATCCCCAGCGGCGTCCCAGGCGTTGTGCCCAGCGGCGCACCCGGCGTCATCCCCAGCGGCGTCCCAGGCGTTGTGCCCAGCGGCGCACCCGGCGTCATCCCCAGCGGCATCCCGGGCGTCGTGCCCAGCGGCGCACCCGGCGTCATCCCCAGCGGCATCCCGGGCGTCGTGCCCAGCGGCGCACCCGGCGTCATCCCCAGCGGCATCCCGGGCGTCGTGCCCAGCGGCGCACCCGGCGTCGTGCCCAGCGGCATCCCAGGTGTCGTGCCCAGCGGCGTCCCGGGCGTCTAGCCCAGCCGCGCGGCAGGTTTCGCGGTCAACTCCGGCCCCGGCGACAACACCATCGGCAAGGGCAACCCCGGTGACCCCAATGTCGGCAAGGGCGGCCGCGGCTGACCCGCCCCGTTCACTCCGGCCCCTCTCCGCTACGACCGCGGGGAGGGGCCGTTCGCACGGGAAGACCGGCCGGGTCCGCCGGAGCCGCGGACCCGCCGATATACTCGGTCCCGCCTGTTCCAGGCATCGCCGGCATAGCTCAGTTGGTAGAGCAACTGCCTTGTAAGCAGTAGGTCAGGGGTTCGAGTCCCCTTGCCGGCTCCCCTCTCCGTCCGCGTACTCCCGCGGCGTCCCCGCATCGCGGGCAAAACCCAGCTCAGGCGCTGTGCGCGGCACAATCGAGCGAGGTGCGGCACGATCGTCGGCAGCTGTGGCGCACACCACTGCAACGGCCGCGCCGGGTCGGCCGATGGTCCCCGGGAACCGATGAGGAGGTGGGGATCGATCGTGAAGATCAACGAACGTGCCGGCCAGGGCACTACGCGGAGAAAGTGGCCGATCCTCGAGCCTCCGCAGCCGCGTTCCCAGCAGCGCTACCGGCCGAATCTGCTGCGCCGCCGCGCCTGGCACATCCTGGAAGCGCCGACCGCGCAGCAGCCTGCCGTGGAGACCGGTGAGGCACTCGGCCCGAAGCCGCCGGACGACGCGACGGTCAACTTCGTGCTCGACCTCGCCCTGCGCATCGGCGAGGTGCAGATGGCCAGCGGCGCCGGCGCTTCCGACGTCACCGCCACCATCATCGCGCTCACCGCATCGCTCGGGCTCCCGCATTGCGAGGTCGACGTGATCTTCACCTCGATCACCGCGACCTGTCACCGCGGGACCGAACTCGCCCCGGTCACGGCGCTGCGGGTGGTCCGCACGCGCAGCCTCGACTACACCCGGCTCACCGAAGCCGAGGCGCTGGTCCGCAAGATCACCCGCGGGCACATGGGCGCCGAGGAGGCGCACACGGAACTCAACCGCATCACGTCCGCGCCGCACCCGTACCCGCGGTGGGTCGCCACCATCGCGTGGGGCGGGCTGGCCGCGTTCATCACCCTGCTGCTGGGCGGAAAGCTCGACATCGCGCTGGTCGCGTTCGTCATCTCGTCGCTGATCGACCGGATCGGCCGCCTGCTCAACCGCTACAACCTGCCGTTCTTTTTCCAGCAGGTGGTGGGTGGGCTGTTCGCCACGCTGTCGGCGATGGCCGTGGTCAGCAGCGACATCCTCACCACCGACCGGCCGACGCTCGTGGTCGCCGCGGCGGTGACCGTGCTGCTGTCCGGGTTGTCCACCGTTTCCGCGGTGCAGGACGCGATCACCGGCTACAACGTGACCGCCGCCGGGCGCACCACGGAAGTCGCGATGATGAGTGCCGGCCTGATCACCGGGGTGGTGCTCGCGCTGAAGATCGCGGTGATGCTGGAACTTCCGCGCACGCCGCTGCCCGAAGTCCCCACTTCGACCTTGCAGCAGCTGCCGATCGTGGTCATCGGTGGGACCGGCGCGGCCGCCTGCTTCGCGATCGCGTCGTACTCCACGATGCGCGCGATGCTCGTCGCCGCGGCGGCCGGTTCGATCGGCGCGTTCGTATACGGCGGACTGATGGTGCTCCAGCTGGACGCGGTGAGTTCGTCCGCGATCGCGGCGACGCTCGTCGGGTTCTGCGGTGGCGTACTCGCCCGGCGGCTGCGGGTTACTCCGCTCGTGGTCGCCGTGTCCGGGATCACGCCCCTGTTGCCGGGCCTTTCCACGTACCGTGGTCTATACCAATTAGGGGTCGAGCCCGGCGGCAACATCTCCACGCTGATCACCGCGGTCACCATCGGCCTCGCCCTCGCCGCCGGTGTTGTCCTGGGCGAATACCTCGCGCAGCCGGTCCGCACCGGGCTGGGCAGGCTCGAGCGCAGGCTCGCCGGGCCACGCATGGCCGGGCCGATGGAGCCGAGCGAACGACGTTTGGAGTAACCGGTTGGTCACCGTCCGGTCACTGTTCGCGCGCTAGGGTTTCCTTGGGGCCGCGACCCGCCGAGACGAGGGAGCAGCTGAGTGACTGACGCGATTGCCGGGACCACGAGCACACCGTCCGCCGATTTCGTGGTGGTGGCCAACAGGTTGCCGGTTGACCTGGACCACGGAGTGGACGGGGAGCGCCGCTGGACGGCCAGCCCGGGCGGGCTGGTGTCCGCATTGGAGCCGTTCCTGCGCTCCCGCAAGGGAGCCTGGGTCGGCTGGCCCGGCGTGCCGGACGTCGAGGTGGCCGAGTTCGACGACGACGGCCTTGTGCTGCATCCGGTTTCGCTCACCGCGGCCGAGGTCAGCAACTACTACGAAGGCTTCTCCAACGCCACGCTCTGGCCGCTGTACCACGACGTGGTCGCCCCGCCGGTGTTCGACCGCTCGTGGTGGGACAGCTACGTGCGGGTGAACCACCGCTTCGCCGAAGCGAGTGCCGCGGTCGCCGCGCACGGCGCCACCGTGTGGATTCAGGACTACCAGCTGCAGCTGGTGCCGGCCATGCTCCGCGAGCTGCGGCCGGACCTGCGGATCGGGTTTTTCCTGCACATCCCGTTCCCGCCGGTGGAGCTGTTCATGCAGCTGCCCTGGCGGGCGGAGATCGTGCGCGGGCTGATCGGCGCCGACCTGATCGGCTTCCACCGGCCCGGCGGCGCGCAGAACTTCCTGTGGCTGGCCCGGCAGCTGGTCGGTCTCGAACCGACGCGCGGCGCGGTCGGCGTGCGGTCCCGGCCCGGCATGGTGCAGGTCGGAGACCGCACGGTGCGGGTCGGCGCGTTCCCGATCTCCATCGACGCGGCCGGGCTGGACACGCTGGCCCGGTCGAAGAGCGTGGCGGAACGCGCGAAGCAGCTCCGCGCCGACCTCGGCAACCCGAAGGCGGTGCTGCTGGGGGTCGACCGGCTCGACTACACCAAGGGCATCGACCTGCGGCTGCAGGCGCTGCACGAGCTGCTGCACGAGGAGCGGCTCAAGCCCGAGGACGTGACCTTTGTGCAGCTGGCCACGCCGAGCCGCGAACGGGTCGAGCACTACCAGCGGATGCGCGGCGAGATCGAGCAGATGGTCGGCCGGATCAACGGCGAGTTCGCCCGCGTAGGTCATCCGGTCGTGCACTACCTGCACCAGTCGGTCGACCGGACCGAGCTAGCCGCCTTCTTCTCCGCGGCCGACGTGATGGTGGTTACACCGCTGCGCGACGGGATGAACCTGGTCTGCAAGGAGTACGTCGCGACCCGGGCGGACCTGGGCGGGGCACTCGTGTTGAGCGAGTTCGCCGGCGCCGCCTCCGAGCTGACCAGCGCCTTTCTCGTCAATCCGCATGATCTGGACGGGGTGAAGAACGCGTTGGAGGCTGCCATTACGCTCGACCCCGCCGAGGGCCGACGCAGGATGCGCGCCATGCGTCGCCAGGTCCTCACCCACGATGTCGACCGGTGGGCACGTTCGTTCCTGCAGGCACTGGGTGCCGAACCGGTCGGCTGAACCTCCCCTACCGCGCTGGACTCCCGAGGAGGAGTGTTGACCGCCGAGGCGTTGCCCGCGGAGCTACGGCGCGCGATCGTGCAGATCGCCCGTACCCCGCGCCTGCTGGTCGCCTGCGACTACGACGGCACATTGGCCCCGATCACCGCGAACCCGGACGAGGCACGCCCGCTGCCCGAATCCGTCGGGGCGCTCAGATCGCTGGCCGGCCTGCACGAGACCACCACCGCGGTGATCTCCGGCCGGGCGCTGCGCGACCTGGCCACCCTGTCCCGGCTGCCCGCCGAGGTGAACCTCGTCGGCAGCCACGGATCGGAGTTCGACATCGGCTTCATCCACGCCCTCGACGAGCAGGCGCGGGCGTTGCACCGGCGCCTCGAGTCGGAGCTGGAGCAGCTGGTGCTCGACGTGCCCGGAGTGTCACTTGAGGTCAAGCCCGCGAGCATCGCGGTGCACGTGCGCCGCGCCGAGCACGAGGCAGGCCGCCGCGTGCTGGCGGCCGTGCACCAGGGCCCGTGCACCTGGCCGGGCGTGACCACGACCGATGGCAAGGAGGTGGTCGAGCTCGCGGTCGTGCAGACGGACAAGGGCCGTGCGCTCGACACCCTGCGCCACCAGGTCGGCGCGACCGCCGCGGTGTTCCTCGGCGACGACGTGACCGACGAGAAGGCGTTCGCCCGGCTCGCCGGGCCGGACCTCGGGGTGAAGGTCGGCGACGGCGAATCCCTGGCCGCCTACCGGGTGCCGGACACCGTGGACGTCGCGCTGGTGCTCGCGTTCATGCTGGAGGAGCGCCGGAACTGGCTCTACGGCGAGTCCGCGCCGCCGATCGAGCGGCTGTCCATGCTGGCCAACGAGCGGTCGGTGGCGCTGCTCACCCCGGACGCCAAGCTCACCTGGCTGTGCCACCCCGGCCCGGACGCCCCCGCGGTGTTCGCCGATCTGCTCGGCGGCCCCGGCGCCGGCAACTTCGCGATCAAACCGGACCGCAACGGGCTGCCGCTCGGCCAGCGCTACCTGCCGAACACGATGACCGTGGAGACGCGCTGGTCCCGGCTGCTGGTCACGGACTACCTGGAGCCGGAGAGCCCGGCGCATCGCACCGACATCGTGCGAGTGATCTCCGGTGAGGCGGCGGCCCAGGTGGTCTTCGCGCCGCGGCCGGAATTCGGCGGCGTGCCGGTGAAACTGGTCGCCGAGCCGGACGGCCTGCGCGTGCTCGGCACCTCGGAGCCGTTCGTGCTGCGTGCTCCCGGGGTGGACTGGACGATCACCTCCGACGGGCTGCACGACACCGCGACCGCACTCGTGCAACCGGCCAAAGACGAGCCTGTGGTGCTCGAACTCCGGTGCGGCACCACGGATCTCGGCGCCCACGAACTGTCCGAAATGGACCGTCGGGACCGGGCGGGCCGGTACTGGAGCGATTGGGCGGCGAAGCTGAAGCTGCCCTCGGTGCAGACCGAGCTGGTACGCCGTTCCGCGCTCACCCTGCGCGGGCTGGTGAACACCGACACCGGCGGGGTGCTCGCGGCCGCGACCTCGTCGCTGCCGGAGGAGATCGGCGGAGTCCGCAACTGGGACTACCGCTATTGCTGGATCCGCGACGCGGCGATGACCGTGCGGGAGCTGGTGTACCTCGGCTCGCACGAGGAAGCCGAAGGCTACCTGCGCTGGCTGCACGGCGTACTGTCCACTTTGGCCGGACCGGAACGGCTGCACCCGCTCTATACCTTGGCGGGCAGCGTGATCGGCGCCGAGGCGGTGATCGAATCGCTGCCCGGATACGCCGGCTCGCGGCCGGTCCGGGTCGGTAACCTGGCCAACCACCAGGTGCAGCTGGACGTGTTCGGCCCGGTGGTGGAGCTGGTCGGCACACTGGCCGAGGTCCGCGGCGAGCTGCGCGACGAGGACTGGCAGCTGGTGCGCGCGATGGCCGAGGCGGTCACCCGGCGCTGGAACGAGCCGGACCACGGCATCTGGGAGGAGCGGCATGTGCCGCGCCACCGGGTGTACTCGCGGGTGATGTGCTGGGTGACCATCGACCGCGCGGTGAAGCTCGGCCACGAGTACGGCCGCGACGTCCCCGGCGCCTGGCCGCTGCTGCGTGACCGGATCAAGGCCGATGTGCTGCAACACGGCTGGAACGACCAGGTGCAGGCGTTCACCACCGCCTACGACGGCACCGACCTCGATGCGGCGTCCCTGTTCGTCGGCCTGACCGGCCTGATCGACCCGGCCGACGAGCGCTTCCAGCAGACCGTGACCGCGATCGAGGCGGAGCTGCGCAGTGGTTCCACGGTGTACCGCTACCGCCGCGACGACGGTCTCCCCGGTGGGGAGGGTGGCTTCCACATCTGCGCGGCCTGGCTGATCGAGGCCTATCTGCTCACCGGCCGCCGGGATGAGGCCGAGGAGCTGTTCACCCAGATCGTCGACGCGGCCGGTCCGACCGGGCTGCTGCCCGAGCAGTTCGACCCGATCGCCGAACGCTCCCTCGGCAATCACCCGCAGGCGTACTCCCATCTCGGGCTGATCCGCTGTGCGAATCTGCTCGCGGAGAAGTCCTGACGGGCGAACCGCGTTAGCACACCTCGGTGAATGCGGCGGTGAAGGCCACCATGAGGGAATCCGATTCCTTATGGTGGCCTTCACGAGCATCTGCACGTTCACTCGACCGGGTCGGCGCGGAGGTAGCGTGAGGCAGTACTACGGGCAGCCGGCCGCTGAATACCTCCCGCTGCCGACCCAGTTCGCAGTACGGGTCCGGGCTGGTTCGGTGGTCACCGGCGTCGCGCTGCTCGTCGGCACGCTGCTGGTGCTCGGCCTCACCGCGTTCGTCAACCGCCCGCTGCACGGGCAGGGCCTGCCCCGCGCCGGGCTCGGCACCTTGGGTCTCGCGCTGCCGGCGCTGTCCGTCACCGCCACCGCGATCGTCGTACTGACCGCCCGCCGCTGCCTGCACGGCAACTACCTGGTGACCGCCCGCGCCCGCACCACACGCACCGCGCTGACCATATGTTTTGCCGCACTGAGCATCAGCTGCCTGCTGGCCCTGACCATCTCCGCCCTGATCGACATCTGGGGCGAGGGCGGCCGGCTCGGCCTCACCGACCTCCTGGCGACCTTCGCGAACTTCACCCTTGGCACCATCGGCCACGGCGCGGGACTCTGGTACGTCCGCCCGTCGGTCCGCACCCTGGAGAAGTTCAGCGACCATCCCATCTGGTGACCCCCCGCTGACCCCGTCGACTTTCAAGCTGTAAAGGGAACCTTCACAGCCTCAAAGTCCAGGGTTCCGGCAAAGTCGGTGTAGAGGTCCGTGAAGGGACCCTTCACGGACTCTGAGTCTGTGAAGGGTCCCTTCACAGACCCGAAACCGGTCCGGCGCACGCCACGAGGTGGTCGCACACACCTCCGCATCGCCCACTGCCGGGCCCCCGACCAAC
>NZ_QZFV01000074.1:0-84992 GCF_003600245.1 Amycolatopsis panacis | reverse complement strand
GGAGCTCGGGTGTGGACATCTGGTCACTATCTCACGGACTCTGAGTCTGTGAAGGGTCCCTTCACGGACCTCCACACCGACTTTGCCGACACCCTGCGGGTAAAGCCCCTGCTCCGCGGCGCCGTCGACGCTCAGACGCCAAGCCTTCGGCGAATTCCCAGGCAAATTCCCAGGCGAGTTCCCGCCGGAATCGAAGGATGTTCAGACCATCGGGGAGCGTCGTCCGGCATCACCGGCCATATGCCGAGACCATGTGACGGGACTCCCCGATGCTGTGGCGCTACCACGAGGTGCTGCCGGTCCGGGACGTGCGGCTGGTCGCGGTCCAGGCCGCCGGATGCGCACCGATCGTCGAAGCTTTCGCCGCCGGGGCAACGGAAAGCGAGCCATTCCCGGACGCCCGGGCCGTCGCGTTCGGCATCACGGTGCCCAAGGCGTTGGGTGATTTCCTGGTCCTGGAAGCGCTTTACGCCACCGAAGGCACCGCGGTCGCGGTCACCGACGACGAACTGCTTGCCGCGCAACGCCGGCTCGCCGAGCTGGAGGGCACGTTCGTGTGCCCCGAGGGCGCCGCCTGTTTCGCCGCGGTGGACCGGCTCCGGGAGTCCGGCTGGCTCGGCGAGGACGACGAGACCGTCGTCCTCAACACCGGGGCCGGGATCAAGTACCCCGAAACGGTGCCCCTCGACGTCCCGCTGCTCGCGAAGGACGGCGTCATCCCGGCGGGATCTCCGCGGAGTCGGTGAGTCGCAGCTTGCGGCGGGCGCGCTGGTAGAAGGTCGTCATGCCGAGCCGGACCACCCGCGCGGCACCCGGGCGGGCCTTCAGCTCGATCGTCTCCCCCGGCCCGACGTACCCGGCCACCTGCCCGTCGACCTCCACTGCGAGCCGTCCGCTGGAGGGCAGCACCTCCAACGCGACGACGTCGTGTACGGACAACACCACGCCCCGGCTGTACGCGGAGTGCGGCGCAGCCGGAGTCACCAGCAGCGCCTCCACGGACGGGCTGGTGATCGGCCCACCCGCGGAGAAGCTGTACGCGGTAGAGCCGGTCGGCGTGGCCACGACGACCGCGTCGGCGGCGTAGCTGACGAACTGCTGGCCGTTCACCCGCACCGCGACGATCGCGCTGCCGTCGCCGGGTACGCGGACCACTGCGACGTCGTTGAACGCCGTCACGGTGCGTTCGCCGAGCCGGGCGTCGACCGCGAGCCGGGGCTCCACAGTGAACTCGTGCCCGTCGATGGCCGAGAGCGCGCGAGGCAGGTCCGGCACGTCGACCTCGGCGAGGAAGCCCAGCTTGCCCAGGTTCACGCCGAGTACCGGGGCACGCTGCCCGTCGGCAAGGCGCATCGCCCGCAGCATGGTGCCGTCGCCGCCGAGGCTGACCAGCAGATCCGCCCGGCTGCCCAGTTCGGCGGGTGACACGCCGACCGCCAAGCAGTCGAGCCGCTCGAGCTCGTCGGCGATGCCGAGGATCTCGATCCCGCGTCCGGCGGCCCAGCCGAGCACCGCGGCGACCGCGGCCGCGGAATCCCGGCGTGGGTGCAGAACCAGCCCGGCTGCATGCATCTCGGTGTCCCCTCGCGTCAGCCTGCGCTGCGCCCCAGTCTGCCCCGGCGCGCCCGGGGTGGCGAGCCACGCGCGGGTTAAGCTCGGCGCTCGTGACCGACGACGCGCGTGCCACCCGGACGAACTGGGCCGGGAACCTCACCTACCGAGCCCGCGAGATCCGCGCTCCACGCACCGTCGAGGAGGCCCGGGAACTGGTCGCGCGGGCTCCCCGGGTCAAGGCGCTCGGCAGCCGGCACTCCTTCAACGCAGTGGCCGACAGCCCGGGCGGCCTCCAGCTCGACCTGAGCGCGCTCGACGTACCCGCCACGATCGATCCGGCCGCCGCGACCGTCACCCTCGGCGGCGGGGTCCGCTACGGCGATGTGGTGGAGCAGCTCGACGAAGCGGGCTTCGCGCTGGCGAACCTCGCGTCCCTGCCCCACATCACGGTGGCGGGCAGCGTCGCGACCGGTACGCACGGCTCCGGACAGCACCAGCCCGGTCTCGCATCCGCGGTGTCCGCGATCGAACTGCTCACCGCAGACGGCGAGCTGCGCACGTTCAGCCGCACCGGCGACCCGGACATCTTCCCCGGCCTGGTCGTGAACGCCGGCGCGCTCGGCGTGCTCACCCGGCTCACACTCGATCTGGAACCGGCCTTCGAGGTAAGGCAAGACGCGTTCGACGCGCTTCCATGGCAAACCGCGATCGAGCATTTCGACGAGATCCAGGCGGCCGGGTACAGCGTCAGCATGTTCACCAACTGGGCGCGCGACGTCGTCGACCAGGTGGTACTGAAGAACCGCGTCCCCGCCGACGTACCCCGCACGCTCTTCGGCGCCCTTCCCGCCGACGGACCCCGCCACCCGGCACACGCCGCGGGCATATCCGCAGAGAACACCACCGTGCAAGGCGGCGTACCCGGCCCGTGGTACGACCGGCTGCCCCATTTCCGCGTCGGCTTCGCCCCGAGCGTCGGCGCGGAACTGCAGAGCGAATACTTCGTCCCCCGCACCTCCGCCGCGGCCGTTTTCGAGGCCCTGCGCGGAATCGGCGACCGGATCGCGGAACTCGCGCTGGTCTCGGAAATCCGCACCCTGGCCGCCGACGACCTGTGGCTGAGCCCCGGCTACGGCGGCGACCGCGTGGCCCTGCACTTCACCTGGCGACCCCGCCAGCCGGAAGTCGAAGGCCTGCTGCCGCTGATGGAAGAACGACTCGCCCCGTTCGCCGTCCGCGCGCACTGGGGCAAGCTGTTGCACGGCAAGCCGCTCGAACCAGGACACCGTGGATTGCCGAAGTTCCGGGAGCTGGCCGGGCGGCTGGATCCGCAGGGGAAGTTCCGTAATCCGTTCCTGGATTGGGCGTTGTCCGATACTGAGGGTTGAGCCGAAGTCCACAGTGTCAGTCCACAGCGTTCAGTCCACAGCGTTCAGTCCACGCTGGAAATCCGCCCCCGGTGCACGGCACGCCCGATCATCCGGGCCAGATCCGCCACCAGCGCCGGGTCGTCCGGAAGCTGCCCGGTCGCCACGCGCAGATGCGGCGGGCCTGAGGCCGGATGACACCGCCGCCCCTCGCCGGCCGAAACGCCCTTGGCCGCCAAGGCGATCAGGGTGCGGGACTCCTCGGCGACCGGGATCCACAGCCCGAGACCGTCCCGGCCAGAAGCGGGAATGCCCTGTTCGCGCAAGGCATCCGACAGGGCGGTGCGGCGTTGGGCGTAGCGGCGGGCAGCGCGGTGGAGCAAGACGGAGGTGCCCGGGTCGGTGAGCAGGAACGCCTGCGCGTTCTGCAGGATGCGGCTCGACCAGCCGGGGCCTCGATGCCGTCGCACCTGGTCGATCAGCGTGGCGGGGCCGCCGAGCACGCAGCTTCGCAGTTCTGGGCCGAACGCGGTGCAGTACGAGCGTACGTGCAGCACCCGGCCGGGCAGGTGCGTGCCGAGGCTGACGGGGGATGCGGTGGCGAGTGGGCCGAGGTCGTCGTCCTCGATTACGGCGAGGTCCTCTTCGGACAGGACTGCGGCGAGGTCGGCGATGCGCTGGGGCGGCACCGAATGTCCGAGCGGGATCTGCGCGCGGGTCTGGTAGACGAACGCGACCGGGCGGTGTGTGGCGAGCACGGCGGCCAGTGCGGCGGGCTGTGGGCCGTCGTCGTCGCAGGGCACGCCGACGACGTGGATCCGGGAGTTGCGGAGGAGGTCCAGTAGCCACGGGGCGGTCGGCGTTTCGAGCGCGACGGTATCGCCGGGGCGCGCCACGGCCTGGCAGGCCAGCAGCATCCCGTCATGCCCGCCGGCCGCGATCGTCCATGCCTCGGCCGGGAAAGGCCAGTCCGTGCGGACGGCGGATCGCAGCCGGGCGGTGAGCACGTCATGACCGCCGGGACGTTCGGTGCGCACCCCGGCGGCCACGGCGTCCTCCAGCGGGGGCAGCAGGACCGGATCAGGCAGCCCGTGTTCCAGGTCTACCGCCGACCATCCGGAGAAGACTCCGCCGGGCGCCGGGGCGACCGGGGGTTCGAGCACGACCGTGCCGCGGCGGCGGCCGGTGCCGATCAGGCCCGCGGTGCGCAGCTGCGACCACGCCTCGGCAATGGTCGTGGGGCTGACCGAAAGCTCCGCGGCGAGTGCCCGCACGGTGGGCAGCCGCGTGCCGGGCGGCACCTGACCGTCGCGGATCAGGCCGGAGACCGTGCTCGCCACGCCGCGCGCGGTGCGCTCGCCGATCCGGGCGACGAGCCAGCCCGGCCCGATCGGCGGAGTCGTCGCGAGTTCGCCAATGGCCACGCACCGGCTCCCCTCGTCCGGTCGGTTTCTGTCAGGTTCCGAAGCTAGGGCGGGAATCGGACGCGGCCAAGGCGTTTCACATCCTGGTGCGCCACCACGCCGCAGGCCGGTACAAACCGGTCCCCGGTGAGCTGCGCCACCGACGGCCGCGCGGACTGCACAAACCGGACCTGTCAGGTTAGGCTAACCTTCATGACGCTTCCCCGGCCGGACGCACCGACGCTCACCGGCACCGCCCTGACCCTCGGGTACGGCGCGGATCCGGTGGTACGGGACGCGGGGGTCGCCCTCCATCCCGGCGCGGTCACCGTCCTCATCGGCCCGAACGGATCGGGCAAGTCCACCCTGCTGCGCGCGCTGGCCCGGCTCCACCGGCCGGAGTCGGGCTCGGTCACCGTGCCGGGCGTCGGCGACGCCGAGGTCGACGCGCGTGCCTTGTCCGCCAAGGAATTCGCCCGGCGCGTGAGCATGCTGACCCAGTCCCGGCCCACCCCCGGCGGGGTGCGCGTGCGCGATGTGGTCGGCTACGGCCGGCATCCGCACCGGGGCCGCTTCGGCTCCGGCGACCCGGAGGGACCCGCGGTGGTGGAGCGGGCGATGCGGCTCACCGGCGTCGCCGCGATGGCCGCCCGGCCGGTCGGCGAGCTTTCCGGCGGGGAACTGCAGCGGGTCTGGCTGGCCACCTGCTTCGCGCAGGACACCGGCGTGATGCTGCTCGACGAGCCGACCACCTTTCTCGACCTGCGCTACCAGATCGAAACCCTCGACCTGGTCCGCGACCTCGCCGACGAACACGGCGTCGCGGTCGGTGTGGTACTGCACGATCTCGACCAGGCCGCCGCAGTCGCCGACCGGATCGTGCTGCTCTCGCGCGGCGTCGTGCGGGCCGACGGCCGCCCGGACGAGGTTCTCACCCCCGAGCTGCTCACCGAGGTCTACGGCCTGCGCATCGAGGTGTACTCGGACGAGAGCGGGCACGTGCGCACCCGGCCGATCGGCAGGCACACCACCCGGAGCCGTACGGCCCGCTCTGCCTGAACGCGCTCCCCAACCCCGCAACCCCCACCTGAAGAAGGAAGATCCGTGTCCCCACATCCCCGTTCTCCCCGCAGGCCGCTCGTGAAGGCGGCCGCGGCCGCGCTGGCCGTGCTGTTCGCCTCGGCCTGCGGCACCACCGAAGCGCCGGCGGACGCCGCAGGCACCACCTCCGCGAAACCGTCCGGCCCGGTCACCGTTACCGACGAACGCGGCGAGGTGCGACTGCCCGCACCCGCGGCGAAGGTGGTTTCCCTGGAATGGGGCCTGACCGAGAACCTGCTGGCGCTGGGCGTACAACCGATCGGCGCGGCCGACGTGAAGAACTACAACGTCTACGACAAGGTCGCCCCGCTGCCCGAGTCCACTCCGGACGTGGGCACCCGCGGCGAACCGAGCACCGACGCGATCGTCGCGCTGCACCCGGACCTGGTGGTCACCACCACCGACCTGCCGGAGAACGTGATCGCGCAGATCGCCGGAAAGGTGCCGGTGCTCGCGCTGAAGGGCTCGGACTCGGACGATCCGATCGGCTACCTGCGCCGCACCGTGACCACGTTGGCCGAGGCGACCGGAACGCAGCAGCAGGGCGGGAAACTGCTGGCCGATTTCGACGCGAAGGTGGCCGACGGGAAGGACAAGCTCGCCAAGGCTGGCAAGACCGGGGCGCCGTTCACCATGGCGGACGGCTATGCGACCTCCGGCACCGTCACCGTTCGCATGTACACGCCGGGTTCGTTCCTCGGTGGGGTGGCGAAGGAACTCGGGCTGGCCAACCAGTGGACCGGCGGTGGTGACAAGACCTACGGCTTGGCCTCCACCGACGTCGAGGGCCTGACCAAGATCACCGACCCGGCGACGACGTTCGTGTACGCGGCCAGCGACAGCGAAGGCGACGTGTTCAAAAAGGACCTCGCGGACAACGCGGTGTGGAAGCAGCAGGCCTTCGTGAAGGCCGGGCACGTGCACCGGATTCCGGACGGTATCTGGATGTTCGGTGGCCCGAAGTCGGCGTCCGCGTATGTGGATGCGGTCGTCGACGCGCTGTCCTGATGCCTGTTTCGCTGCAGTCGCCGGAAAAGCCCGCGGCGCCCGACAGGCTCCGCCTGGGTGCGCCGGCGGTGTTCACCGCCGGGATCGTCGCGCTGGTCGTACTGTCCACAGTGCACTTGTTACAGGGCACGTCGCAGATCGGCGTCGGTGAGCTGCTGCGCGCGATCCTGCCCGGCTCGGCCGGCGACGAACGCGAGCAGGCCGTGGCAGTGCTGGTGGCCAGCCGCCTGCCCCGGCTCGCCGCCGCGCTGCTGGTCGGGCTGGCGCTCGGGTTTTCCGGCTGTGTCCTGCAATCCGTGGCACGCAACCCGCTCACCTCGCCGGACACACTGGCGGTCAACGCGGGTTCGTACGTCACGGTGGTCGCGGTCTCCGCGTTCGGCGTCTCCCTGCCGTTCTACTTCAACGGCTCGGTCGCCTTCGTCGGCGGACTGGCCGCGGCGGGACTCGTGCTGCTAGTGGCCCGAGGCGGCGGGGGCAGCCCGGCCCGGCTGGTGCTCGCGGGTTCGGCGATCGCGCTCGCGCTCAACGCGCTCACCTCGGTGCTGCTGATGCTGTTCCAGCAGAAGACGACCGGGCTGTTCGCCTGGGGCAGCGGCACGACCGTCCAATCCGGACTGCGGCAGGTTTCGCTTGCGGCGCCGGTGATCGCGGTCGCGGTGCTCGGCACGCTGCTGCTGGCGCGCCGGCTCGACGTGCTCGGGCTCGGCGACGATCAGGCCCGTGTGCTGGGCATCGACGTGGCCCGCACTCGTCTCGTCGCGGTCACGCTCGCGGTGTTGCTCGCGGCGATCTCGGTGACCGTCGCCGGGCCGATCGGGTTCGCCGGGCTGTGCGCACCGGTGATCGCGCGGCTCGTCGCCGACCGCGTGCCCGGGCTCGGGCGGCATCCGCTGCTGCTGCCGCTCGCGGGGCTGGCCGGGGCACTCGTCGTCGTCACCGCGGACGTCCTGCTGCGCGCCCTCGTCCCGGCGGATCTCGCGACCGCGGTACCGACCGGCGTGGTCACCTCGCTGGCCGGCGGGATCGTGCTGGTGTTGCTGGCCCGCCGCCGGCTCACGGGCGAAGCCGGCGCGCCGAGCGCGCACGGCACCGTCCGCTCGGGCCGCTGGGTCGCGGCGACCGGCGTCGTGCTCGCCATCGCGATGGTGGGTGCGTTCGTCGCGGCGCTGCTGCTCGGCGACCGGCTTGTGCTGCTCGGCGACGTCGTGAACTGGTGGCGCGGGCTTTCCGGCACCGAGGTGAGCTTCGTCCTGGATCTGCGCTGGCCACGGGTGCTGGCCGCGCTGCTCGGCGGAGCGGCGCTCGCCGTCGCGGGCGCGATCGTGCAAGCGGTCGCCCGGAACCCGCTCGCCGAACCGGGACTGCTGGGGGTCACCCCCGGGGCGAGCGTCGGCGCGATCTCCGTCGTGCTCCTGGTACCGGGCGTCGGGATCTGGCCGGTGATGGGTGCGGCCACCGCGGCGGCGCTGCTGACCTTCGCACTGGTGTACCGGCTCGCCGCCCGAAGACGGGCGTCCTCGGAGCGGCTCGTGCTCATCGGCATCGGGATGAGCACCGCAGCTACCGCCATCACCACGATGATCGCAGTACTCGGCTCGCCGTGGAACACGAACCTCGCGCTCGCCTGGCTCTCCGGTTCGACCTACGGCCGGGAACTCGGGCAGATCGTGCCGGTCGCGCTGTGCCTGCTGCTGGCGGTGCCGCTGGCCCTGTCCGGATCGCGGACGCTGGATCTGCTCGCGCTCGACGAAGACGTGCCGCGCGTGCTGGGTGTGCCGATGGAACGGGCGCGGCTCGGCTTGGTCACGCTGGCGGCGTTGCTGACGGCGGCCGCGGCGTGCGCGGTGGGCGCGCTCGGGTTCGTCGGCCTGGTCGCCCCGCATGCGGCGCGGGCGCTCGTGGGGTCGCGGCACTCCCGGGTGCTGCCGGTGGCCGCCGCACTCGGCGCGGTCCTGGTGAGCGTCGCCGACACGCTGGGCCGCACCGTGCTCGCGCCGTCGCAGGTGGCGGCGGGCCTGGTGGCCGCGCTGATCGGCGCGCCGTACTTCGGGTGGCTGCTCTGGCGGAGCCGGGCACTGCGCTGAACTCCTCAGACAAGCTGAGGAGTAGGCTCCTCGGCATGTCCTCTGCGGTCCCCCGGCACCCGCTCGCCACGCAGGCTGCTGAGCACCTGCTGGCCCGGGTCCGGGCGGGCGAATGGCCGCTCGGGCACAAGCTGCCCGGCGAGACCACGCTGGCCGCCCAGCTCGGCGTCGGCCGCTCGACGCTGCGCGAGGCGATCCGCGAGCTGGCGGGCAAGGGCGTACTCGATTCCCGGCAGGGCGCGGGCGTGTTCGTGACCGCGCTGGACGTGCCCGAGGAATGGGACGCCGTGCTGCGCCGGGCTTCGATCGTCTCCGTACTCGAAGCGCGGATCGCCATCGAAGCGGAGGCCGCCGCGCTCGCCGCGCAGCGCCGTACCCCGGCCGATCTCCGTGCCGTCCGGCGCGCGCTGGCAGCCCGCCTGACCAGCGACGAGTTCGTGCGCGCGGACACCGAGTTCCACCGGGCGGTACTCGCCGCCGCACACAACGACGTGCTGATCGAGCTGTTCGACAGCTTCGTCCCGCGGATCCACCGGGCGATGACGGAGCTGCTGCGGGCCCGCCCGCTCGTCTCGCCGGAGGAGGACCAGACCGCGCACCGCGCGCTGGCCGATGCCATCGCCGACCGGGACCCGGTAGCCGCCGCGGCGCGGAGCCGGGCCCATCTGACCGCGTTCAAGGAGGCGTTCTCGTGAGCACGGCCGAGGTGGTGCTGGAGCTGGCCGACGTGGTGTTCCGCAGGCAGGGCAAGGAGATCCTGCACGGCGTGAGCTGCACCGTACGGGCCGGGGAACACTGGGCGCTGCTCGGCCCGAACGGGGCGGGCAAGAGCACCATCCTCGGGTTCTGCGGCGCGCTCACCCATCCCACCACCGGCACCGTGCGGGTCCTCGGCGCGCAGCTCGGCCGCGTCGAGTTGCAGGCGCTGCGCCGGGAGATCGGGCACGTCGACCCACGCCACCCGCTGCGCTCGCCGCTGACGGTCCGGGACGTGGTGCTCACCGGCCTCACCGGCAGCGTCGACACCCCACCGCGGTGGCGGCCCACCGCCGCACAGACGGCGAAAGCGGACGACCTGATCGCCTTGCTGGGACTGGCCGGCCAGACCGCCGAGCGGTGGCCCACCCTGTCCCAAGGCGAACGCGGCCGTGCCCTGATCGCCCGTGCCCTGATCGGCGAACCCCGGCTGCTGCTGCTCGACGAGCCGTCCACCGGATTGGACGTGGCCGCCCGCGAACAGCTGCTGGAGACCGTCGACCTGCTCACGCACAGCCATCCCGGGCTCGCGTCCGTCCTGGTCACCCACCACCTCGAAGAACTGCCCGAGACCACGACGCACGCGCTGCTGGTCGCCGGCGGCTCGGTCGTCACCGCCGGGCCGATCGACCAGGCGCTGACCACGGGCAGCGTGAGCCGCGCCTTCGGCCACCCGATCCGCGTGACCCAGCACGACGGCCGGTGGAGTGCCCGCGCCGCCCGCCGCGGCGCGGAGGAGGTCGCTTGAGCGGCCGGCCCGACCCGCTCGGCCTCCAGGAATAGACCCGGACGGGATACTGTCGTACCCGACGTACTTGCAGTCCGATCCGAACGGGAGACGATCATGGCGACCGAGAAGGCGTTGCTGGCCGGCGGATGTTTCTGGGGGATGGAGGAGCTGTTCCGCCACCAGCCGGGCGTCACCGCCACCCGGGTCGGCTACAGCGGAGGCGACACGCCGAACGCCACCTACCGCAACCACGGCTCGCACGCCGAGGCGATCGAGGTCACCTACGACCCGGAGCACACCGATTTCCGTGCTCTGCTGGAGTTCTTCTTCCAGGTGCACGACCCGAGCACGAAGGACCGGCAGGGCAACGACCTCGGCCCCAGCTACCGGTCGGCGATCTTCTACACCACCGAAGAGCAGAAGAAGATCGCCGAGGACACCATCGCGGACGTCGACGCGTCCGGGCTCTGGCCCGGCAAGGTCGTCACCGAACTGACCCCGGCGGGCGACTTCTGGGAGGCCGAGCCGGAGCACCAGGACTACCTCCAGCGTTACCCGCAGGGCTACACCTGCCACTTCCCCCGGCCCGGCTGGAAACTGCCGAAGCGGGAAACCGCCTGAACACACCGGCGGCAGCCGCCAAGACCGGCCGTGCCCGCGCCATCCTCAACTGCGAGACCACTGTGGACGATGCGCGACGTACGCCCGGACTGACCTGAAGGCTGTGAAGGGTCCCTTCACAGACCCAGAGTCCGTGAAGGGACCCTTCACAGCACTCGAACCAGCCACCCGGGCCGACGGCACCGTGCGCCGAACCAGCGCTCACGCCGGCACGGTGGCGAACGCCTCCACCACCCCACCGGCCAGCCGGTCCCCCCGCGCCGCCTGCTCGACCGGGACCGTCACGCACACCGTGAACCGGTCCGCCCACGTCATCACCCCGACCGCGACCGGGACGCCGGGGGCCAGGGACAGCACCGGATACACCGTCCGCACCCGCGCGCCGTTGAGCACGACCAGGGAACGCGCGCCGGGCAGCACCGAGGCCAGCGCGCTGAACCAGGTGCCCCGGTAGACGAGCCGGGCCAGACGGTGGTGCAGCCAGGGCGGGAAGACGCCCAGCACCCGTACCACGGCGTGACCCGCCCTCGGTGCCCCACGGCCGACCTGGGCGGCCAGCAGATCACGGGTCTGCCGGATCCGGTCCGGCAGGGGCATCGCGCCGGTCGGCAGGTCCACCGAAGCCGCGCCGGTGTGGTTGCCCGGTTGCCGGATCGTGCCGGTGTCCCGGATCGACATCGGGATCAGCACCCGCATCCGCGCCGGGGCGCGCTCCCCCAGTTCACGGTGCAGTGCCTCGGCGACGAGGGCGAGCACGAGGTCGGTGGTCGGTACGCCGATCCGCCGCGCCGCCGCCCGGACGTCCGGCGCGTGCAGGTGCGCACGGGCGAAATGCCGCCGCGGTCCGTCGATCCGCGTCTCCCAGCGCACCCGGGACGCGGGTCCGGCCTTGGCCAGCGCCCACATCCCGCGGGCCAGCTCGCCTGCGTCACGCCTTCGTGCGGCAGAGAAAAGGTTGCCCCGTAAGGAAACCCGACGGGCCGGGGACGGCGGGGCGAGGACGGTCTTGCCCCGCGTCCGGCCGACCAGCGCGGCAATCACCGCGATGCCGTCGCTGGCCGCATGGTGCAGGGCGACCAGCAACGCGCCCTGCCCGCCCTCGATCCCGGTGACGAGCCGGGCGCGGACCGGGTGCTCGGGCGTGACCGCGACCGAGAAGAACTCGTCCATCGCCTCCGTGACCGAGGTTTCCAGATCCGCGTCCGGACCGGTCTCGACGTGGTCGAGCACGTCCGCCGCGGTCCGGGCCGGGGCCTCCTGCCACTTCGGCCGCCACAGGCCGGTTCCGGGCAGCAGCCGCGTGTGCAGGCCGGGTGTCGCGGAAACCAGATACTCGGCGTCGGCCAGGGTCACCGGGGAGCCGTCCGGCTTCGGGTCGAACAGGAGCACCGCGCCGGCCTGTTGCGGCACCTCGCGCGTGGCCGCGTGCACGAACAACGCGTCTTCCGGGCGCAGCCGCCGGGTCGCCCCGTTGTGCGGGCCCTCGACGAGCGATTCCAGCGCCGTGACGATCGGGACGGCCGTCTCGCCGTGCCGGATCGCGTTCTCCACCATCGTCTTGAGCCGGGTGGGCTCGGCGATCAGGGAGCGCACCACGGCCGCCAGCTCACCGTCCTTTTCGGACCGCAGGGTGAACCCCGCGGCGGCCATCACCCCGGCGCTCGCCTTGCCGTGCGCGGCGATCGCGCGGTGGATCAGCACCGGCCGCCCGCAGGCCAGCGCCTCCATCGCGGTGACCCCGCCGTTGTTGGTCACCAGCACGTCGGAGGCGAGCACGTACGATTCCGGCTCGTCGGTCCAGCCGACCACCCGCAGCCGCGGCTCGCCCAGCGCGCGCAGCCGCTCGGCGAGCGCCTCGTTACGCCCGCAGATGGCCACCGGCAGCACCGCCGGGTCCGCGTCGAGCAGCTCCAGCGCCGCCCCCTCGACCGCGCCGAACCCGAGCGAGCCGCACGAGATCACCACCACGAACTTGTCCGGCGGCAGGCCCAGCCGTTGCCGGGCGCCGGCCCGGTCGCCCGGCCGGAACTCCGCGCGCACCGGCGGCACGGACACCTCGACCCGCGCCGCCGGGCAGGATTCCAGCGCCTGCCGCACCGCGATCTCGTGCATCACCATGGTGAGGTCGACCGAGCGGTAGACCCAGAACGGATGCGGCGCGAAGTCCGGCACCCACGCCCCGATCGGCGCCGAGAGCCGGCCGCTGCGGCGCAACCAGGCCAGCCCCGCCGTCGCCATCGGATACGTGGAGAGCACCAGCTCGGGCACGAACCGCGCGACCGTCCGGGCGAGCCGCCGCCCGCACCACTGGCCGACCACCCACCGCGACACCGCGGCGAACCACGGCAGCCGCCAGATCGCGCGATAGAAGAACTCGTACAGCCACGGCGTGGTCTCCACGTTCGCCACGTACAGCCGGCGCAGCAGCGGAGCCATCCCGGGGCCGAGCAGGTCCAGCAGGTCGATCCACTCGACGGTGGCCCCCGGCCACCGCTCCCGCACGCCGCTCTCCAGCACCCGCGCCGTGGCGTTGTGCCCCTGACCCATGTTCGCGGAGACGATCAGTACCCGTTCCACCGCGCCCCTTTCACCCAGCAACGGACGGCTGACGACCAGTCCGAGTCCGTGAAGGGACCCTTCACGGACCCTGATTCCGTGAAGGGACCCTTCACAGCTTCTCCACAACGGGAGCGAGGGAAGCACACGGCGTCAGCAGCCGGATCCGGCGAGGCCGTAGCCGTCGCCGTCGCCCGGCCCGCGGTGCTCGGGCTCGACGGCTTCCCCGGACTCGGCGACGGGTTCGGCCGACAGGTGCGAGGCCCGCGTGGACAGCATCACGATCCCGACCACGATGACCAGCCCGCCGAGGGCCTCGCCGAACAGCGCGAGCGGGGTGCCGTTGGCGGATTCGCCCATCCAGGACAGTCCGATCGCGACCCCGACCAGCGGATCCAGCGCGGTGATGACGGCCAGCGCCGGGGTGAGGAACCGGCCCTGCTGGAAGGTGTTCTGGCTGAGCAGGAACCCGATCGGGCCGATCACGCACACCAGGTACAGCGTCCAGTGCCGGAACGGCTCCCCCGCCCCGATCCGGAACTGGTTCGCGACCACCTTCATCAGGCCGGCCGTCAGGCCGTAGAGCACCCCGGTGGCCACCGCGAGACCGAGCACCCGCAGCGAGGCGGACCGGCTGAACGCGCCGAACCCGAGGCCGAGCAGGGTGAGCACGGCCAGCACGAGACCCAGCGGCAGCAGCGCGGCCCCGGTGACCAGCGTCGCACCGTTGCCGCTGGGCCGGGCCACGACCAGCAGCCCGGCAAGCCCGGCGACGCACAGCAGGGCACCGAAGGTCATCATCCGGTCCGGGCGGCGCCGCTCCAGCCGGGCGGAGGCGAACCCGGCGAACATCAGCGAGGTCACCAGCAACGGCTGGACCAGCAGCAACGGCCCGTAGGCCAGGGCGACCAGCTGCAGGATCAGCCCCAGCACCGTGCCCGCGATGCCGATCAGCCACAACGGCCGCCCGACGAGCCGGCGGAACAGCGTGAGGTCCAGCGGCCCCCCGGCCTCCACCTCCTTGGTGGCCCTGGCCTGGGCGGCGCTCGCGAGCCCCATGCACACGGCGCCGAGCACCGCGGCGGGGACGGCCACGAACAGCGACACCCCCGTGGCAGCGGTCATGGCACACTCACCTCACATCATCCCCATCCGCCGTGTTTATGCTGTTGGCAGCCCGCAGGCCGCGGCAGGGGACCCGGTCGACCCGGTACCGGAGGACGAGAAGCGACCCTATGCGACACCACCTGACGATCGACCTGCCTTCCTTCCGCAATCTGGTGGTCGGCGGGGGCCGGCATCTGCTGGAGTCGACGCTGGTCCCGGCCGGCCTGTTCTACCTCCTGCTCACGCTGGTCAGTTTCGATTCCGGGGTGATCGCCGCCCTGTGCTGGTCGGTGACCGTGCTCACCACCCGGCTGGTGCTGCGCAAACCCGTGCCCACGGTGCTGCTGCTGACCACCGGGCTGCTGGTCGCGCGGACCGTGCTGGGCCTGGCGACCGGCAGCACGTTCCTGTACTTTCTGCAGCCCACGCTGCAGAACTTCGTGGTCGCCTGCCTGTTCCTGGTCTCCGCGCCGTTCAACAAGCCGCTGCTGGCCCGGCTGGCCGGCGAGTTCTGCTCGTTGCCGGACACGCTGTCGGGCCACCCCGGCATGCGGCGGTTCTTCCAGCGGCTGTCCCTGCTCTGGGCGCTGGTCTTCGCGGTCAACGGCGGGGTCACCCTCCTGCTGCTCGCGAAGGCCACCGTCGGCGACTTCCTCATGGTCAGCACGGCCGGTTCGTACAGCCTGGTCGGGCTGACCATCCTCGGCTCGCTGTGGTGGTTCCGGCGCTCGCTGCGCTCGGCGGGCATCGTGCTGCGGATGGGCCGCCGTCCGGCGGCCGTGCCGGCGGGCTGATGCCCGGGTTCGGCACCGCGCTGGTCACCGGCGCCTCGTCCGGGATCGGTGCGGCCACCGCCCGCCTGCTCGCCGCCGGCGGTACCCACGTCCTGTTGCACGGCCGCGATCGGGAACGGCTCGACGCGCTCGCCGCGGAGACCGGCGGGACCACCCTGCCCGCGGACCTCGCCGACCCGGAGCAGCGCTCCCGGCTCGCAGAGCGGCTCGCTGCCGAGGAGCTGGACCTGCTGGTGCACAACGCAGGGCTCGGCTGGGCCGGGCCGCTGCCGGAGCTGCCCGCCGAACGGCTCACCCGGCTGACGGCAGTCAACCTGACAGCACCGCTGGAGCTGACCCGGGCACTGCTGCCGACGATGCTGGCGCGCGGGCGTGGCCGGATCGTGTTCGTCACCTCGATCGCCGGGCGCACCGGCGTCGCGGGCGAAGCGGTGTACGCGGCGACGAAGGCCGGCCTCGACGCCTTCGCCGAAAGCCTCCGGTTCGAACTCCACGGCACAGGGATCGGCGTCGGCGTGGTTGTCCCCGGCGTGGTTCGTACGGAGTTCTTCACCCGCCGTGGCAAGCCCTACACCCGCAGTACGCCCCGGCCGGTGAGCGCCGGACGGGTCGCCAACGCCGTGGTCCGGGCCGCGGAGAAGCCCGGTGACTACTACGTGCCGCGGTGGCTGCGCGTCCCGGTCGCGCTGCGCGGCGTGGTGCCCGGCGCGTATCGCGCGCTCGCGACGCGCTTCGGGGCGGAAAGCTGACCGGTCCACTGCACCTCCTCCCGCGACGCCGGCCCGGACGTTCTCGAACCTAGTTCTGCCAATACCTCCGGGCATCAGGGTTATTCCCGACCTCACCCCGGATCTCCCGGTTCCGCCGGATCGCCCGTCTCGCCCGGCGCGCCCCAGGCCAGGGCGAGCAGCAGGGTGGCCCGCGAGGCGGGGTCGTCGAGTGCGGGCCCGAACAGCTCGTGCAGCCGGCCGAGCCGGTAGGACACGGTCTGCGGGTGGATGTGCAGGTCCTCGGCCACCGCCTTGCGGTCACCCAGATGGAGCAGCCACGAGGTGAGCGTCGTGGACAGCCGGGCGCGCGAGGAGTCGTTCAGCTCCGCGAGCGGGGCCAGCACCTGCAGGCGCAGCGCGTCGAGCAGCCGGTCGTCGCGGTGCACGATGATCGCGTCGAGGTGCTCGTCGGCGAACACCGGATCGTCGCTGAGCAGGTGATCGCGGCGCAGCCGGGCGGTCACCTCGGCGATCCGGAGGCTGGCCGGCAGCCGGTCGACCGGCACCGTGGCGCCGACCACCGCCCCCGCCCCGCGCAGCGCCCCGGCCAGCCAGGCGCGCCGCCCGGGTCCGCCGGGGTCGGGCACGATGGTGACCAGCAGGCCCGGCCGGCGCAGCCGCAGGCAGGTGTCGTCCAGCCGGGACACCAGCTCCCGGCCCAGCTCGTTCTCGTCCTCCACCAGCACCACCGCGGCCTGGCGCGGCAGCCGCCAGGCGGCGCGGGCCGCGGCGGCGCGGACGGCGGCCATGTCCGCGCGATCGGACAGCAGCAGCTCGGTCAGCTCGTCCCGGAGCCGTTCCCGGACCCGCACCCCGTCGGACTGCTCCAGCAGGTACCCGCGCAGCGAGGATTCGGAAAGCTGATCCACCAGGGCGAACACGGTGGTGGCCAGCGAGGCGAACAGCTCGGCCTCCACTTCCAGCCCCAGCGCTGCCTCCGAGACATGCCGCCAGGCCACCCGCGCACCCACCCGATAGGCGGACAGCAGGCTGGTCACCGGGCGGCCCTGCCGGTACTGGCTGCGGCCGATCTCCTCGAACACCACCTGCTCCACACCGGAGCCGAGCCCCGGGAGATCCTGCTCGGGCTCCTCGGCGGCCAGCGCGATCAGCCGCCGCACGAATCCGGCGCTCGCGGTGACGATCTCGGCCAGTTCCTCGGTCAGGAACTCCGCGTAGTCCGGGTGCTGATCGACGAGCTGATCGCGTACCTCGTTGAGGATCGCCGGCAGCCGCCGGGTCACGACGACTTCCAGCTCGTCCAGCCGGGTCACCTGATCGGGTCCCATTTCGTCCGGCCCTCCCTCCGTCGCCGCCTGCCGCTGCGTGAGTCCTCGCGCCTATCCTCACCCCACTTTGTTGTCTCGTGCCAAGTCGAAGCCACCAAAATTCTCCATCCGGTTGCAGAAGCCGCCCATCCGGGCGGACCAGACTTGTCTCGATGACACGCACTTCACCTGGCCGTCACAGTCCGGAACGGGACGGTCTGCGGGCGAAGCGGCACGCGGAGAACTTCCCGGTCGCGCTGCGGATCCTGCCGCGGCCACTGCGGGCGGACCTGGTCGCGGTCTACGGCGTCGCGCGCACCGTCGACGATCTGGGGGACGAAGCCGAGGGCGAGCGCAGCGCCGGGCTGGAGGCCTACCGCGCGGAGCTGTCCGCGACGTTCGCCGGCGCCGAACCGGCCGACCCGGCGCTGCGCGCGCTGGTCCCGGCGATCCGCGGCGGCCGGGTCGAGCAGGCCCCGTTCCGGCACCTGATCGAGGCGAATCTGCAGGACCAGCGCGTAAAACGCTATGCGGATTACGCCGGGCTGCGCGAGTACTGCCGGCTCTCCGCGGATCCGGTGGGCCGGATCGTGCTGTCGCTTCTGGACGTCCGCGACGAGTCCGCGGCGCGGCTGTCCGACCGGATCTGCACCGGGCTGCAGCTGGTGGAGCACTGGCAGGACGTCGGCGAGGACTACCGCAACGGGCGGGTCTACCTGCCGCAGGAGGATCTGGCCGCGTTCGGCGTCGCGGAACGGGAGCTGGCCGCGGCGCACGCGTCGCCGCGGCTGAAGGAACTGATGCGCTGGGAAACCGACCGCGCCGCCGCCCTGCTGGGCAGCGGCGCGGAGCTGATCGAGCGGCTGTCCGGCTGGGGACGGCTCGCGGTGAGCGGCTTCCTCGCCGGTGGGCTCGCAGCGGTGGACGCGCTGCGCGACAGCCGCGGGGACGTGCTCGGACGGCCGGTTCGCCCGAGCCGAGCCGGGGTACTGGGATGGCTGGGGTGGCTCCAGGTGAGCGCGAGGACGGAGAGGCGGTCCGGATGACGACGGTCGAAGACGCGTACGCGCACTGCGCGCGGATCACCCGGGAGCAAGCGCGCAATTTCCATTACGGCATCCGGCTCCTGCCGCCGGCCAAGCGATCGGCGTTGTGCGCGGTGTACGCGCTCGCCCGGATCATCGACGACATCGGCGACGACCCCGCGCTGTCGGCCGAGGCGAAGCTGCAGGGCCTGGCCGAGGTCCGGAAATCACTCGGCGACCTGTCCACGAACACCGACCCGGTATACGTCGCGGTCGCCGACGCGGCCCGCCGCTACCCGATTCCGCTCGGTGCGTTCGAGGAACTGCTCGACGGCGTCGAGATGGACGTGACCGGCCGCAAGTACGTGCGGTTCGAGGAGTTGGTGGAATACTGCCGATGCGTGGCGGGCTCGGTCGGCAGGCTGTGCCTCGGCGTGTTCGGCAGCCGCCCGGACACGGCCGCCCCCGGCTACGCCGACGAGTTGGGAATAGCCTTGCAACAGACCAACATTCTGCGCGACATCCGGGAGGATCTGCGCAACGGCCGGGTGTATCTGCCCAAAGAGGACCTGGACCGGTTCGGTGTGGACCTGGCGATCGGCGAGGACGGGAACCTGGCCGATCCGGGTGGCGGGCTCACCGCGTTGATCCACGACACAGCAGCGCGGGCAAGGGAGTGGTACACACGCGGGCTGCGCCTCGTGCCCTCCCTCGATCGCCGCAGCGCCGCCTGCTGCACGGCGATGTCGGGGATCTACCGCACCCTGCTGGACCGGATCGACGAGCAGCCGTCCCGGGTGTTCGATCGGCGGCTTTCCTTGACCGGCCGGGAAAAGGCCGTGGTGGCAGCACGGGCACTCACCGGAGCCGGACGATGACCGCGCCCCGGTGGGAGGCTTCTCGCGGCGGCGGCAGGACCGCCGGCGGCGCGCTGTCCAATGCGGGCACCGACCCGTTCCCTTCCCCGGAATCGGCATGACCACCGCGGTCGCCGTGGTCGGTGGCGGGCTCGCCGGGATCGCCACCGCGCTCGCCTGCGCCGACGCCGGGCGGCCGGTCACTCTGTTCGAGGCGCGGCCGCAGCTGGGCGGGCTGACCCATTCGTTCCGCCGCGGCGAGCTGCATGTGGACAACGGCCAGCACGTGTTCCTGCGCTGCTGCACCGCCTATCTGGCGCTGCTGGAACGCCTCGGCGTCGCCGGCAAGGTGCTGCTGCAGCCCCGGCTGGAAATCCCCATCCGCGTCCCGGGCACCGCCGGCGCGACCTGGCTGCGCCGTGGTGCCCTGCCCGCGCCGCTGCACCTGGCCGGTTCCCTGGTGCGGTACGACCCGTTGCGCCCGCTGGACCGGGCCCGGTTCGCCCTCGCCGCGCTCGCGTTGCGGCGGGTGGACCCGGCCGACGACCGTACCGATCGCCAGTCGTTCGGCGAATGGCTGCGCCGGCACGGGCAGAGCGCGTCGGCCATCGAAGCGCTGTGGGACCTGGTGGGCGTGGCGACGCTGAACGCGACCGCCGACGAAGCCTCGCTGAGTCTCGCCGCGACGGTCTTCCAGGAGGGCCTGCTGACCGATCCCGCCGCGGCCGACATCGGCTGGTCGCTGGTGCCGCTGACGGAGTTGCACGGCGAACCGGCGTTCGCCCGGCTCATCGAAGCCGGTGCCACGGTCCGCACCGGCACGAAGGTCCGGGAGCTGGCCCGCGACGGGGATTCCTGGCGGATCCGCACGGACCGCGAGGTGGAGGAGTTCGCCCAGGTCGTGCTCGCCACGCCGCCGCCGGTCACCGAGCGGCTCGCCCCGGCGGGCGCGATCCGGCTGCCCGCGGGCTGGTCCGGTGGGCTGGGCAGCTCCCCGATCGTCAATGTGCACGTGGTGCTGGACCGGAAGGTGCTCGCCGAGCCGTTCGTGGCCGGGGTGCGCACGCCGGTGCAGTGGGTGTTCGACCGCACCCGTCAGTCCGGGTTGGACACCGGCCAGTACCTGGCGATGTCGCTTTCCGCCGCGGACGCGGAGATCGACCTGCCGTCCGCGGCCCTGCGGGCCCGGCTGCTGCCCGAGCTCACCAGCCTGCTCCCGGAAGCCGCGCATGCGGAGGTGCTCGACTTCTTCGTCACCCGCGAGCGGCACGCGACCTTCCGGCCCGGGCCGGGGACCGCGTCACTGCGCCCGCCCGCGGTGACCGCGGCGGACGGGCTGTACCTGGCCGGTGCGTGGACGGCCACCGGCTGGCCCGCGACGATGGAGGGCGCCGCCCGCAGTGGTGCCGCCGCGGCTTCCGCTCTCCTGGAGCAGAACGTGCCCGAGAAGAAGGAGGGAGTCGGAGCATGACCACCACCATGGGCTCCGCGTCTGCCACTGGGGTTCCCGGGATACTGGGACGGACACGCGACCTCGTGCAGCCCGCGTTGCGAAAGGCCGTGGCACGGCTGGACGAATCCAGCCGCGCGCAGAGCGCCTACCATCTCGGCTGGACGGATTGCGACGGTGCGCCCACGGCGGGCAACGGGGGCAAGGCGGTGCGTTCCGCGCTCGCCGTGGTGTCCGCCCAGGCCGCCGGAGCGGCGGTGGAGATCGGCGTGCCCGGCGCCGTCGCCGTGGAACTCGTGCACAATTTCTCGCTCGTCCACGACGATCTGATGGACGGCGACACCGAACGGCGGCACCGGGCCACGGTGTGGTCGCTGTGGGGCGCGCCGAGCGCGATCCTGACCGGCGACGCGATGCTCGCGCTCGCGCTGGAAGTGGTGCTGGACAGCGGTTCCCCGCACACCGTGCCCGCCGCGCGGCTGCTGACCGAGACCACCCGGCGGCTGATCGAGGGCCAGGCGCTCGACGTCGCGTTCGAGGAGCGCGACGACGTCACTGTCGCCGAATGCGTGGCGATGGCCGGGGGCAAGACCGGGGCGCTGCTGTCGGCGAGCGCCGCGATCGGTGCGGTGCTCGCCGGGGCCGACCATGAGGTGATCGAGGCGCTGACGGTGTTCGGCGAGGAGATCGGCCTGGCCTTCCAGCTCGTCGACGACGTGCTCGGAATCTGGGGCGATCCGGCGGTGACCGGCAAGTCCGTGTACTCCGATCTCCACGCGGGCAAGAAATCCCTGCCGGTCGCGTACGCCACCACCCACGGTGGCGCGCCCGGACGGGAGCTGGCCGAGTGGCTCGCCGCGCCGGAGCCCCCAGACGAGGCCGAGCTGGCCCGGGTGGCCGCGCTGGTCGCCGCGGCGGGCGGCCGGGAATGGGCCGTCGCGGAAGCCGCGCGCCGGGTCGCCACCGCCGAGCAGGCACTCGCCCCGATCCCGGCCGGACCCCGCGCCGACCTGATCGACATCGCCCGGTTCATCGTGCACAGGGAGGCGTGATGCCCCTTCCGGAACCGACCCACCATGCCCGTTTCTTCCTGCGTCGGGAGGCCCGATGACCCAGACCGTGCCCGAACCGGCCGTCGTTGCGCAGCCGGCTCCCGAATCGGCGCTGACCGCCGCGATCGGCTTCCTGCGCCGGGAGCAGCATCCGGCGGGCTGGTGGAAGGGCGAGCTGGCGACGAACGTCACGATGGACGCCGAAGACCTGCTGCTGCGGCAGTTCCTCGGCATCCTGACTCCGCGGGTGGCGCAGGAGTCGGCCCGGTGGATCCGCTCGCAGCAGCGGGCGGACGGCACCTGGGCGAACTTCCCCGGCGGGCCGGCCGACCTGTCCACCACGGTCGAGGCGTGGGTGGCGCTGCGGCTGGCCGGCGACCCGGCGGACGCGCCGTGGCTGGCCACGGCGGCGGAGTACATCCGCGGGCACGGCGGGCTGGAGGGCACCCGGGTGTTCACCCGGATCTGGCTCGCGCTGTTCGGCCAGTGGTCCTGGGACGAGCTGCCGAACATGCCCCCGGAGCTGATCTTCCTGCCGTCCTGGTTCCCGCTCAACGTCTACGATTTCGCCTGCTGGGCACGGCAGACGATCGTGCCGCTGACCGTGGTCGGCACCCTGCGCCCGGTCCGCGACCTGCCCTTCGACGTGGCCGAGCTGCGGATCGGTGAGCATCCCGCGAAGACCCGTACGCCGTGGACCTGGGACGGGCTGTTCCAGAATCTCGACACGGCGCTGCACGTCTACGCGAAGCTGCCGGTCAACCCGGTCCGGAAGGTCGCGCTGAAGCAGGCCGCGGAGTGGATCCTGGCGCGGCAGGAGGCCGACGGGTCCTGGGGCGGCATCCAGCCGCCGTGGGTCTACTCGATCCTGGCGCTGCACCTGCTCGGCTACCCGCTCGATCATCCCGTGCTCAAGGCCGGCATCGAGGGGCTCGACGGGTTCACCATCCGGGAGGAGACCGAACAGGGCTGGGTACGCCGGCTGGAAGCCTGCCAGTCGCCGGTGTGGGACACCGCGCTGGCGATGACGGCGCTGCTGGACGCGGGCGTCTCCCCCGGCGACGAAATGCTCGTCCGGGCGACGGACTGGGTGCTGGGCGAAGAGATCCGGGTGACCGGCGACTGGTCGGTGCGTCGCCCGAGGCTGGCCCCCGGCGGGTTCGCCTTCGAGTTCGCCAACGACGGCTACCCCGACACCGACGACACCGCCGAGGTCGTACTCGCGCTGCGCCGGATGGGCAAGCCCGACCACTTGCGGATCCGGGCGGCGGTGGACCGCAGCGTGCGGTGGCTGGAGGGCATGCAGTCGCGCGACGGCGGCTGGGGCGCCTTCGACGTGGACAACACCCAGGTGCTCGCCACGAAACTGCCGTTCTGCGATTTCGGCGCGGTGATCGACCCGCCATCCGCGGACGTCACCGCACACGTGGTGGAAATGCTTGCCGCGGAAGGAAAGGCCGACACGCCGGAATGCCGCCGCGGGGTCCAGTGGATGCTGGATCACCAGGAGCCGGACGGCTCGTGGTTCGGCCGCTGGGGCACGAACTACGTGTACGGCACCGGTGCGGTGGTCCCCGCGCTGGTGGACGCGGGCATCCCGGCCGGGGACCCGCGGATCCGGCGCGCGGTGCGGTGGCTGTCCGAGCACCAGAACGCCGACGGCGGCTGGGGCGAGGACCTGCGTTCCTACCGGGATCCGGCCTGGGCCGGGCGGGGCGATTCCACCCCGTCGCAGACGGCGTGGGCCTTGCTGGCGCTGCTCGCGGCCGGGGAACGCGAATCCGAAGCGGTCACCCGGGGCGTGGCGTGGCTGTGCGAACGCCAGCGCCCGGACGGCGGCTGGGACGAGGACAAGCACACCGGCACCGGCTTTCCCGGCGACTTCTACCTGTCCTACCACCTGTATCGCGTGGTGTTCCCGCTGTCCGCGCTGGGCCGATACGTGCGGGGCGGCTCGTGATCCCGGCGGTGGTCTGCGCGCCGCTGCGGATCGAGCAGCTGGCGTTACGCGGCGCTGTCCACACCGGACTCGGTCCGCGGCGGGCCGCGGCCACCGCGGCCCGGCTGCCCGCCGGTCCCCGCCTCGTCGCCGGGCTCGGCGGCGGCCTCGCCCCGCACGTACGGCCCGGCGACCTGGTGGTCGCGACCGAAGTGCGCGGTCCACAGGGGACTGTCCCGGTTCCGTCCGCCCCCTTGCTCGCGGGCGAACTGCGCCGCCGCGGCCTCACTGTCCACACTGGACCCATCGTGGGCAGCGACCACGTCGTGCCCGAGCGGGAACGGGCCGAACTGGCGGAAACCGGGGCGCTGGCGGTCGACATGGAGTCGCCATGGCTGGCCGCGCCCGATGCACCCTTCGCCGCCGTACGAGCCATTGTGGACACTGCGGGCGCGCCGCTGCTGCGCCCCTCCACCGTCTCGAACGGCCTGGCCGGGTTGCGCAGTCTTCGGGCCGCCGCACCGGTTTTCACCGCGTGGCAGCGGGCTGTGCGGTCCCGCGACATCCTGCTGGCCGCTCCGCGTTCGTTCTGCGCCGGGGTGGAGCGCGCGATCGACATCGTGGAACGCGCGCTCGATCGGTTCGGCGCGCCCGTCTACGTGCGACGCCAGATCGTGCACAACACCCACGTGGTCCGCCGCCTGCAAGAGCGCGGCGCGGTGTTCGTGGACGAGGTCGGCGAAGTGCCCGAGGGTGCCACGCTGGTGTTCGCCGCGCACGGCGTCTCCCCCGCCGTCCGGCGCGAGGCCGCCGGGCGCGGGCTGTCGGTGATCGACGCGACCTGTCCCCTGGTCACCAAGGTGCACAACGAAGTCCGCCGCTATCACGAGCGCGGCGACACGGTCTTCCTGATCGGGCACGCCGAGCACGAAGAGGTGCAGGGCACCGTCGGCGAAGCGCCCGGCCATGTCGTGGTGATCGACGACGTGGCAGCCGCGCGCCGGGTCACCGCCCCGGACGCGAGCCGGGTCGCCTACACCATGCAGACCACGCTGGCGCTCGACGAGGCCGAGGAAATCGCGTCCGTGCTGCGCGCACGGTTCCCCGGACTGGCCGCGCCGCGCAAGGACGACATCTGTTACGCCACCACCAACCGCCAGGCCGCGCTGCGGGCGATCGCCCGCGAGGTGGATCTGGTGCTGGTGGTCGGCTCCACCACCTCGTCCAACTCACTCCGGCTCGTGGAGGTCGCCGAACGCGCGGGTACGCCCGCCGTCCTGGTGGACGACTGCGCGGACCTGGATCTGCACCGGCTGTCCGGTGCAGGCCGGATCGGCCTCACCGCGGGCGCCTCCGCTCCGCCGCACCTCGTGGACGAGGTGGTCGCGGCGCTGGGCGCGCTCGGACCGGTCACCGTCACCGAACGACGGCTGACCGAAGAGGAAACGACCTTCACCCTACCTCGGGAGGTGCGCTGAATCATGGCCATGCCGTTGCGCCAGTCCGTCCGGCTGGGCGGCTACCTGATGCTGCAGAAGCTGCGGCGCAAGGAGAAGTTCCCGCTGCTGGTCGAGCTGGAACCGCTCTTCGCGTGCAACCTCAAATGCGGCGGCTGCGGCAAGATCGCCCAGCCGCACACTCTGCTCAAGCAGCGGATGCCGGTGGCGCAGGCGGTCGGCGCGATCGAGGAGAGCGGCGCGCCGATGGTCTCCATCGCCGGCGGGGAGCCGCTGATGCACCCGCAGATCGACGAGATCACCCGGCAGCTGCTGGCCCGGAGGAAGATCGTCTTCCTGTGCACCAACGCGTTGCTGCTGCCCAAGCACATCGACAAGTTCACCCCGCACCGCAATTTCGCCTGGATGGTGCACATCGACGGGCTCCAGGAGCGCCACGACGCCTCGGTGCGCAAGCCCGGTGGCTTCCAGGCCGCGGTCGAGGCGATCAAACTGGCCAAGGCCAAGGGTTTCCGGGTCATGACCAACACCACGTTCTTCACCGGGGACACCCCACAGGACGTGATCGACGTGCTGGACCATCTTAACGACCTCGGCGTGGACAACATGCAGATCTCGCCGGGCTACGCGTATGAGAAGGCGCCCGACCAAGACCACTGGCTGGGCGTGCGGCAGACCCGCGAACTGTTCGCCAAGGCCTTCGGCGGCGGCAACCGCAAGCGCTGGCGGCTCAACCACTCGCCGGTGTTCCTCGATTTCCTGGAGGGCAAGCGGGATCTGGAGTGCACGCCGTGGGGCATCCCGTCCTACTCGCTGCTCGGCTGGCAACGCCCGTGCTACCTGCTCGACGACGGCTACACCGAGACGTACCAGGAACTGCTGGAAACCACCGACTGGAACGCCTTCGGCCGCGGCAAGGACCCCCGGTGCGCGAACTGCATGGCCCACTGCGGGTACGAACCCACGGCGGTGATCGCCACCCTCGGCTCACTGAAGGAATCCGTGCGCGCTGCTGTGGGCCACTGACGGCGCTGGGGTGGCCGGGGCTCCCGGGGTGCCTGGGTGCGCTGCGGTCACCCTGGCAGCCCGCCATCCCGAGCCGTGTCCCCGAGTGGCGCACTCCCGAACCGCACCTCACCCGGACAACCCGCCCTCCCGAGCCGTGTCCCCGGCTCGCGCACTCCCGAACCGCACCTCACCCCGGGCAACGCATCATCACGTCGTGCAGCGCCGCCCCGACCACGGCCGCGCCCGCCCGGGTCATCACCGTGGCCGCGTGGTCGGCGCCCGAGATCCGCCGCGGCCGGCCGAGGGTGGGCAGCACGGCCCGGAATTCCGCCAGCGCCGACGCCGAGTACGCGGGCGGCGTGCCCGGGCCAGAACCCCATTCGGCGTAGACGAATTCGATCGGCACGGTCAGCTCACGCCACCGGTGCTCGCCGAACAGCACATCGGTCGCGTCGGAAAGGACAGCCTCGCGGTCCAGCAGCACCCGGCCGTCGGCGAGGTCGTGTTCGAGGTGGTCGCGCAGCAGCGGATCACGGGCGTCCAGCAACGGGTTCGCCGCAGTGAAATGGGCAAGATACTGCTCGATCCCATCCCACCGCCGCGACACCCTGGCCAGCTGCGCCGCGAACGCGGCGGGCACCTCCCCCGGCGTCAGCCCCGGCGCGACGGCGACCGGGAACCCGCCGTCCACCAGCACCAGCGCCTGCACCCGGTCCGGGCGGCGGACGGCCAGTTCCACCGCCACGAAGCCGCCCATCGACATCCCGCAGACCGGCACCCGGCTCAGCTCCAGCGCGTCGAGCACCCGCACCAGATCCTCGGCGTGCTGCCGGATCGAGGACGGCCCGCCGACCGGATAGCTGCCCGCCCGGCCGCGCAGATCCGGGGTCACCAGTGAGACGCCGGGCGTCTCCAGCGCGAGCCAGTTCCACAGCCGGCAGTTGCTCGCCACCCCATGCACGGCCAGCACCGCCGGACGACCGCCCGCGCCGAGTTCCACCGCCAACGTACCGCCGTCGACCGAGATCCGGACCGTCCTGCGCTCCGCCATCACCCCACGGTAGCGGACCGGACACTGTGGACGGTTCAACCGACCGTGCGGTTCCGCCCCCGGACGCGGTTCACCCCGGCAGGCACACCCCGGCCCACGCCGTGGTGCGGGCCAGGCCGACGAGAAGGCTGTGAAGGGACCCTTCACGGACGCTGAGGCCAGGGTTCCGGCAAAGTCGGTGTAGAGGTCCGTGAAGGGACCCTTCACGGACTCTGAGTCCGTGAAGGGTCCCTTCACAGACCCAAAACCGGTCCGGCGCACGCTACGAGGTGGTCGCACACACCTCCGCATCGCCCACCGCCGGGTCCCCGACCAACTTTGCCGACACCCTGGACTCAAAGGCTGTGAAGGTGCCCTTCACAGCCTTGCCGCCGGACGGTGCCGGTCGCCGACGGGCGAACGGACCAACCGGCCATAGGGGACCGCGGCAGCAGATGGTTCGACGGTCGAACAAAATGGCGCTACAGTCGGGACGTGCCCGAACCCACCACCGCCGGAAACCTCTCCACGCCCGGAGCCGCCGCCACCGGAACCGATCCCGCTGTCGGAACCGCCACCGAACCCACCTCCGCAACACCCGGCACCCCCACCCCCGGAAGCGTCTCCGTACCCGGAACCGCCGCCGCCGGAACCGATCCCACTCCCGCTGTCGGAACCGCCAAATCCGGCTCCGCAACCCCCACCACCGGAACCACCACCACAACCCCCACCACGGGAACAACCCCCGGTGCCACCACCTCCTCCGCGGGAACCGCCCCCACCGCCGGATCCGCATCGGACCCCGCAGCCGTGCTCGCCGTCCGCACCCTGGCCCGCGTCTCCCGCGTGCTGGAGCGCTCGACCGCCGAACTCAACCTGGCGCACTACCGCGTGCTGTCGGCCATCGCGGGCGGCGATGCCCGGGCGTCCCGCGTCGCGCAGCGGCTCGCACTCGGGCGTCCGGCGATCAGCGCCGCCGTGGACGCGCTGACCAAGCGCGGGCTGGTCGTGCGCAGCGACGTCGACGGCGATCAGCGGGCCACCGCGCTTTCCCTGACCCCGCTGGGGGAACGGCTGCTCGCCGAGACCGAGGCCGAGATGGTCGCCAGGGTCGGCGCGCTGGCCGGCCGCACCCCCGACCCGGAGCAGGTGCTGCGGGTGCTCGGCTGGCTCGGGCCGGCCATCGACGAACTCGTGGCCGAACACCTGGCATCCCGGTGAGCACTGCGGACGGTCCGGGCTGGCTGCGGCGGCTGGCCGACTACGTCCTGCGGCACCGCCGGGAGGTGGCGCTGGCGCTAGGCGCGGCAGTGCTCGGCGCGGCCTGCCAGACCGTGGTCCCGTTGCTGGAGCGGGAGATCGTCGACAACGTGGTGCTGCGCGGCGACCAGTCCCTGTGGCCGTGGCTGACCGCGCTGCTCGTGGTGGCCGCCGCCGCGTTCGTGTTCACCTACCAGCGGCGGTACCGCGGCGGCCGGGTCGCCCTGTCCGTGCAGTACGACCTTCGCAACGACATGCACGCGCACCTGCAGCGGCTGGACTTCGCGGCGCTCGACCGGATGCCCACCGGCCAGGTGGTGGCCCGGGCGACGGCCGATTCCGGGATCGTGCAAGGGCTGCTCACCCTCCTGCCGACGGTGAGCGGCAACATCCTGCTGGTCCTGCTCTCGCTCACGGTGATGCTGGTCCTCTCTCCGTTGCTCGCGCTGGTGAGCCTGATCGTGGTCCCGGCCCTGCTCGCGCTGTCCTACCGGATGCGCCGCCGGATCTTCCCCGCCACCTGGGCCGCGCAGCAGCGCGAGGGCGATCTGGTGCAGATCGTCGACGAGGACCTCAACGGCGTCCGCGTGGTGAAGGCATTCGGCCAGGAACAGCGGGAGCTGACGCGCGTCGCGAAGACCGCCGGGGAGGTCTACGGCACGAACCTGCGCGCCGTCCGGCTCCAGTCGCGGTATCAGCCGCTGCTGCAAGCGATCCCGTCGCTGGGGCAGGTCGCCGTGCTGGTGCTCGGCGGCTGGCTGGCTCTGCACCACGGGCTCAGCCTCGGCACTTTCCTGGCGTTCTCCACCTACGTCGCGCAGCTGATGGCGCCCGCCCGGCAGCTGGCCGGAGTGCTCGCGATCGGGCAGCAGGCCCGCGCCGGGGTAGAGCGGATCTTCCAGCTGCTGGACCTCGAACCGGCGATCACCGACGCTCCGGACGCCCAGGACCTGCCGCCGGCCCGGGGCGAGCTGACCTTCCGGGACGTCCACTTCGGACATTCGGCGGACGCGCCCGTGCTCCGCGGCTTCGATCTGCACCTCGCGGCGGGCGAGCGGGTGGCGCTGGTCGGGGCGAGCGGCAGCGGCAAGACCACCGCGACCATGCTCGTGTCCCGCTTCCATGATCCCGACTCGGGCGCGGTGCTGGTGGACGGGCACGATCTGCGATCGGTGCGGCTGTCCTCGCTGCGGTCGCAGGTCGGCGTGGTGTTCGAGGAGAGTTTCCTGTTCTCCGACACGATCCGCGCGAACATCGCCTACGCCCGCCCGGACGCCGGCGAGGACGAGATTCTCGCCGCAGCCAGGATCGCGGCGGCCGACGGCTTCGTTTCCGAGCTGCCGCAAGGGTATGACACGGTGGTGGGCGAGCGCGGGCTGTCGCTGTCCGGCGGCCAGCGGCAGCGCATCGCGCTGGCCCGCGCCGTGCTCGCCGACCCTCGCATCCTCGTGCTCGACGACGCGACCAGCGCGGTCGACGCCACCACCGAAGAGGCGATCAACGAATCCCTCCGCACCGTCCTTTCCGGACGGACGACGCTGCTGGTCGCGCACCGGCGCTCGACCCTGCACCTGGCCGACCGGGTGGTCATGCTGGACGGCGGCGTGGTCGCCGACCAGGGCAGCCACGAGGAACTGTTCGCCCGCAGCGCCCGCTACCGCGCCCTGCTGACCGGTCTCGACGACGCGGAGGCCGAGCAGGTCGGCGACCGGATCGAAGCCCTGTCGGAATGGGCGGGCGGCACCACCGAATCCGCCTGGCGCGAGGCCGAACGGCAACACGAGCACCGGCTGCACACCACCCGGCCGAGCACTGCGGGGATCGGGGCAGGCCTGGCGGGCTCGGCCGGTCGCAGCTGGCGTGCCGCGCTGCCGCCGACCCCCGAGCTGCTCGCCCGGGTGGATCGGCTCCCGCCGGTCCGCGACTCCGCCACACTGGACCTGTCCGCGGAATCCCGGCAGCAGCGCGGATTCTCCCTCGTCACCCTGCTGCGGGAGTTCCGCCGCCCGCTCGCGCTCGGGCTGCTGCTGGTGGTGCTCGACGCAGCCGCCTCGGTGATCGGCCCGGTGCTGGTCAAGAGCGGGATCGACGACGGGGTCCTGCGGGCCTCGCAGGCCGTGCTGTTCGGCGCGGCCGGGTTGTTCCTTGTGATCATCCTGGCCGCACTGCTGGACGGGATCGCCGAGACGTTCGTGACCGGCCGGACCACCCAGCGGGTGATGCTCTCGCTGCGCGTGCGGATCTGGGCGCAGCTGCAACGGCTTTCGCTCGACTACTACGAACGCGAGCTGACCGGCCGGATCATGACCCGGATGACCACCGACGTGGACCAGTTCGAAGCCCTGATCCAGAACGGACTGCTGTCCGCGCTCGTCGCCGTGGTCACTTTCGCCGGAGTGGGGGTCACCCTGGTGGTGGTGAATCCGGTGCTGGGCTTGTGCACGCTCACCGTGGTCGTACCGCTGGCGATCGCCACCGTGGCGTTCCGGCGCCGCGCGACACGGCTGTACGACGTGGCCCGCGACCGGGTCGCCGTGGTGAACGCCGATTTCCAGGAAAGCCTTGCCGGAGTACGGGAATCTCAGGCGTTCACGCACGAGGCCGCGACCATCCGCCGGTTCCGCGGGCTGGGCCGCGACTACCTGGACGCCCGCTTCTCCGCGCAACGGCTCGCCGCCACGTACTTCCCGTTCGTGCAGTTCCTCTCCGCCGGCGCGGACGCGATTGTGCTCGGGGTGGGGGCCGGGATGGTCCACTCCGGCTCGCTGAGCGCCGGTGCGCTGATCGCCTTCGTCCTGTACATTGACTTGTTCTTCTCCCCCGTCCAGCAGCTGTCGCAGGTGTTCGACTCGTGGCTGCAGACCCGGGTCTCGGTCGAGCGCATCGCCGAACTGATGCGGCTGGAGACCCTCACCCCGGTCGCACCCGGCGCCGTCACTCCCCGCCGCGTACGCGGGGCGATCTCCTTACACGGCGTACGTTTCAGCTACCCCACCGCCCCCACCACGACGACCCGGCGGCGCGGCCCGGCCGACCCGCGGATGATCCCCGGCGCCGAGGCCACCGCGAAACCCCCGGAAGCGTTGCGGGGTATCGACTTGACCATCGTACCCGGCGAAACCGTCGCGCTGGTCGGGGAAACCGGCGCGGGCAAGTCGACCGTGCTGAAGCTGCTGGCCCGGTTCTACGATCCGGACACCGGCCATGTCCTCGTGGACGGCCACGATCTGCGCGACCTGGACCTCGCCGGTTACCGGCGGCTGCTCGGCTACGTGCCGCAGGAGGCATTCCTGTTCACCGGCACCGTCCGCGACAACATCGCCTACGGCCGCGCCGAGGCGACCGACGCCGAGGTGGAGGCCGCCGCGCGCGCCGTCGGCGCACACGAGTTCGTGGCATCGCTGCCCGGCGGCTACCTGCACGAGATCGCCGAACGCGGCCGTTCGCTGTCCGCCGGGCAACGCCAACTGCTGGCACTCGCCCGCGCGCAGCTCGTCGACCCGGCGATCCTGCTGCTGGACGAGGCCACGTCGAACCTCGACCTCGCCGCCGAAGCCCGCGTGTCGAACGCCATGCGCACGGTGTCCTCCGGCCGTACGACGATCGTCATCGCACACCGCCTGCACACCGCCCGCACCGCGGACCGGATCGTGGTCCTGGAGCACGGCCGCGTCGCCGAATCCGGCAGCCACGCGGACCTGCTGGACCGGCCGGGCCGGTATGCCGCGATGTGGGCGGCGTTCACCTCCCTGAGCGGGGAGGGGCCGACTGCCGCTTGAGCGGCCTGCGGGGGCTCGGGTGTCGCGGGTGCTTCGCGGTGGGTGTGTTCTTGTGATCGAACGGTGGCCTGCGAGACTTCAGCTGGCACCGGCCATGATCACCATTCCGTGGACGAGGCCCTCGACCGCTGCGCTTCTCCCAGTGTGGTGACCAAGATCTGCGGCGGTCGGGCAGAACGGCCCGGCCGGTCCCTCCTCACCGGCCCGAAGCCCAGCCCGCCCTATGTTGATCACTGACCATCGTCGGTCACTCTTTGCCATCTATTGACCTCCCTGCCCCTCTCCTTTTATGGTCTAGACCATAACTCCATCCTTCGCTCGCCCCCATCGGGTCACAGGCAGTGTGATCCGCGGGTTTCGCCATGCCCGGAACGGGAAGGCGAGCACTCCCCGAAGGAGCTGCCATGAAAGCGAACCGGAAACTCATCGCCGCACTGAGCGGCGCGGCGATCGCGCCGGTGCTGGTGCTGGCCGGACCGGCGGGCGTTGCCAGCGCACACGGGTACGTGAACTCACCGCCCAGCAGGCAGGCGGAATGCGCGCAGGGGATCGTCGAATGCGGGGCGATCAAATACGAACCGCAGAGTGTCGAAGGCCCCAAGGGGCTGCACGAATGCAACGGCGGAAAGGCCGAGTTCGCCGAACTGAACGACGACAGCAAGAGCTGGCGGGCCACCCCCACCGGCACCACGGCCAGTTTCACCTGGACCTTCACCGCCCGGCACTCGACCACCGACTACGAATACTTCATCGGCGGCCAGAAGATCGCCGGCTTCGACGGTGGCGGCCAGAAGCCACCGGAAACCATTACGCACCAAGTGGATCTGAGCGGGCACACCGGTCACCAGACGGTACTGGCGGTCTGGAACGTCGCGGACACGGCGAACGCCTTCTACTCCTGCATCGATCTGCAGGTCGGCTGATCCCCCGAACCGAGGTGCGCCCGGCGGCGTGGCGGCGCCCCGGGCGCACCTCCCCGGCGCAGCGACGAAAGTCGTAAGCCAAGCAGTCCAACGGAATCCGGTCCGAACTGCGCCCGCCGAACACGGAAAGAGCACCGGACCACTGGGCCAGACCCTTGCCCGTGCGCCCGGTTTCCGGTGGCGCCCCGGGCACCCTCCCGGTGAGCTGTTGACCATTTGCCAACAAGATGATTAGCGTGCCCGTCAGCGAGCAACGGTGCGATCAGGAGGCGACTTTCCTTGATATCCCGGCGAACTTTCCTCGGCGCTTCCGCGGCGGCGGCGACCATCCCTTGGTGGGGAACGAATCCGGCCGCCGCGGCCACCCCGGATACGGTCAAGATCGCGTTCGACGATCAATCCGGCGCCGGGCAGACCTACGCCTACATCACCGGAACCACGCCGGACCACCGGCTGATCGTGCTCAAGGCCGACGGCACCGCGTATTACCCGCCGTCGCCGGGCGCGCAGGCACCGCTCGGGGTGGACTGCGCGATCCCGCTGAAATCGCTGTCCCAGGTGAGTGTGCCCAAGATGATCGGCGCCCGGATCTACCTGGCACTCGACGAGAAGCTCGACTTCTTCGTCAATCCGGGTCCGGAAATGGTGCACCCGAACTTCCTCAGCGCCGACGACCCGAACTATCGGCGAAATTGGGCATTCGCCGAGTTCACCTTCAACGACGAGCAGCTCTTCGCGAACATCAGCTACGTGGACTTCGTGGCCATTCCGATCGGCCTGCACCTCACCACCACGGGATCCGGCGAGCAGACCGTCAAGGGACTCCCGGCCCGTTCACTGGACGGGATCTGCGACGAACTGAGGAAACAGGGCGGCTCCTGGGCCAATCTGGTGGAGGACGACAACGGAAAGGCGCTGCGAGCGCTGTCCGCCCATCACCGCGCCCACCAGTTCGCCGGCTACCTCGACGGCTACATCGACCAGGTGTGGGAGAAATACGGTGGCACCAAGCTCACCGTCGACACCCAGCGTCCCGATCTCGGCACGTTCACCGGCCAGGTCTCCGGCGGGAAACTGACCTTCAACAACGGCGAAAGCTTCGGCAAGCCCGCCACCGCGGACGTGTGGAGCTGCGACAGCGGCCCGTTCTCACTCGCGGGTAACCCCAGCGAGGCCCGCAAGGCGATCGTGCCGAGGCTGGCCGCCGCACTGAACCGCACCACCTTGCTGGACAATCCGGACCAGCCGACCGGCGAGGACCCGGCGAAGTTCTATCAGGGCGACAAGACCAATCACTACGCCCGGATCGTGCACAGCAAGCTGCCGGACAACCGCGGTTACGCCTTCCCGTACGACGACGTCACGCCCGGCCAGGACTTCAGCGGCGCAGTTCAGGCCGGCGACCCGGACACGCTGACCATCACCGTGAACGCCTTGCGCTGAAAGCAAAACTCACCTTCGCGCATTCCGGCCACGTGGTGGGCGAGTCGCCTCGTCCACCACGCCGGTCGCGCCATGATCGCCGGCCCGTCAACCTCGCAGCGTGGTGCCTGGTCAGTCCTCGCCGCGGAGGACTTCGGCCAAGACCGCGGCCTGGCTGTACGCGGGGTCCTTGGTCGCGGTCAGCAAGGTCAGCCGCCCATGGGCGGCACGGGCGCGGAGCGCGGCAACGGCCTCCGCCGCAACGGGTTCCGACAGTTCAGCCCGGTAACGACGGGCGAATTCGGCGAACCGCTCCGGATCGTGGCCGTACCAGCGACGCAGTTCCGTGGACGGCGCGACGCCCCGGCACCAGTCGTCCAGCGCGGCCGCGCTCTTGGCCAGCCCACGCGGCCACAACCGGTCCACGAGGACCCGCACACCGTCCTCCGAGGTCGCCGCGTCATACACCCTGGCCACCTGCACGTCGGGAGAGCCCACACCGCCATTGTGCCGCCCGCCCCCCGGGCCACGAATGGCACTGAGTGCACTTACTGCCGGCGACGCCCGCGCTCCGCCTCCCGCAGCGCGGCACCGATCCGCGTGACCACCTCGTGCAACGGGGTCGTGGTGCGCAGCACCGCCACCACGGTGCCCGGCTCGTCACCCGCCATGGCCAGCGCGGTTTCGATACCGGTCACCTCAGGAGCGTCGCTCTCCGCCGCCGCACTCCCGGGGGCAGTGCGCTCGGAAACGGTGCCCTCTGAAGCAGCGCTCCCGGAAACGGTGCGCTCGTCGAAGGCAAGGACGTCACCGCTGGCAGGAGCGTTGATCCCGGCAACCGGGCTGCCGGACGCCGTTGCCCCACGACCAGCGACCGCCTTACCGGACACGGCCACCTCACCGGGGTCGATCACGGCGCCTGCCGCACCGCCGATGCCGCCGGATTCGCCGGAAGCCGCTCCGCGCCTGGTGGCACCGGACGCCTTGCCGGAAGGAGCCACCCCGGCGGAATCCGCCGCGCCACCAGCACCGATCGCCTCACCAGCGGCCACTACCGCACCGGTGCCCACCGCGCCACCAACCCCGGCCACCTCATCAGCGGCCACTGCCTCACCGGAGCCCACCAAGCCGCCGACCCCGGTCGCCTCACCAGCGGCCTTTGCCTCACCGGAGCCCGGTTCCGCGCCACCAGCACCGGCCGCCTCACCAGGAGCCCCTGCCTCACCGGAACCCACCACGCCACCAGCACGAATCGCCTCGCCGGGGACCCCCGCCTCACCGTAACCCACCACGCCGCCAACGCCGGCCGCACCGCCCGAGGCGATCGTGCGGCGGGAGGCCGCCCCGGCCTCGGAGCCCTCGGCCACACCGGAAGCCGCTGCGTCGCCGGAACGGATCGCGCCACCGGACCCAGCCACCCCATCAGGCCCAGCCACCCCATCAGGCTCAGCCGCACTACCTGGCCCAACCGCCACGCCGGACGCGGCAACCCCGCCGGAACCGGCCGCGCCACCCGGCCCAGGCACTTCGCCCGAACCGATCGAGCCGGACGGACCCCCCGAACCAGACGCCGCACCAGACGCAGGCATGGTGCCGCGCCCAGCCTCACCAGGCGTAGGCGCTCCACCAGCACCGATCGTCTCGCCGCCCCTGGCAGCACCGGCGGACCACCCGGCATCGGGAGCGGCGGCCGGGTCCGGCGGGCGGAAAGCGGCTGCCACCAAGGCGAATGCCTGGTGCGCGCTGGCCGCGATGTCGTCCTGGCCGCCGCTGCGCAGCCAGCGTCGCAGGACGTGGTTGTTGGCGGCGGCGATCGCGGCCGCCGCGACGGCCGCGCGCAGGCTGGCGGTCTCGTCGCCGGCGGCGGCGAAGCGGTCGGCGAGGTAGCGGGCCAGCACCCGCTGGTACCGGTCGACGGTCGCGACTTCCTTGTCGCGCAAGGAAGGAACCGTGCGGGTGAGCGTGAAACGCTTGAGCGACACGTCGAGTTCGGCGGCGTACGAGTCGAGCACCAGCGAGACCGCCGCGCACGCCACGTCCACCGGGTCCCGGTCCGGGTCGGCGCCCGCGAAGACCTGTTCCATCTCGGCCACGATCTCGTCGTGGTTGGCGAAGAGAACGTCGTCCTTGCTGTCGAAATACCGGAAGAACGTGCGCCGCCCGACCCCGGCGGCGGCGGCGATGTCGTCGATCGTGGTCGCTTCGTACCCGTTGGCGGCGAACAGGTCCACCGCGGCCGATGCCAGCGCCCGCCGCAGCTGCCGTCGCCCGGCGGGCGTCGCCCCGACGCGGGTGCGCGGCGTGTCCGTCATGACCAGGACGGTAGCAGCAGACTTGCTAGTGGCACTGAGTGCCACTAGCATGGGTGGCACCCCTCGGACAGCGGAAGGCGTCGACGATGACTCTCGATCAGCAGCTGCGGCCCGGCGCCGGAACCGGCCCGGCCACCGGAGCCGAACCTGCGGCCGCGTACTACGGCGGGCTGTTCGGCTGGACGATCCGCCGCCAGGAATCGAAGCTGTTCCTCGCGCTGGAAGGCGGGCTCTGCGCCGTCACCCTGCCGAAGCTGACCGCCGGCCCGGTGCTCGCGCATCTGCTGGCGCTGGGTTGCGAGGGCCCGTCCGTGGTCGTGCCGACCCCGCACGGCCCGCGCCTGTCCATCCTCGCCGAAACCGACGGGCAACTGCTCCTGCGCGGCTCCCTCCCCGCCGACGTCACCGTCCTCGACTGTGGCGCGCTCCTCCCGCTGCCCGCCGGTCAGCGCACGCCGGGCGCGGGTCCGGAATGGCTGACCGCCCCGGATCCGCGGCACCGCTGGCTGCCCAGCGTCAGCGCGGTCCTGGCCGGAGTCCGCCGCCGCCACTGACCTCCGGCGGTTCGCCCTGGGGCGGCCATCACAGCCGATCAGGGAAAATGCTCGTCGGGCGGGCGCACTCCCGGCTTTGCGCGCAGTCACGAGGCGCGGGTTTCCCCGTCATACCAACCGAAAGCAGGGCGGCTCAGCCGGGGACGCAGACCTCTTCCAGAGCCGCGGCCGCCTCGGCCGCCAGCGTGTCCAGGCCGGTGAGCAGGGCGTCGATCTCCTGCCTGCGGCGGTGGTCGCGCCGCGGGGACGGCACCAGGGAAGTGCCGAGAAGCATGAGCAGGATGTCGATCTCGTAGGCCAGGTCGGCCAGCCGCAGCGCGGGTACGTGATCGCCGGGGGCGCCGGTCTCCGCGTGGCGGCAGGTCGCGTGGCCCAGGGTTCGGCACAGGGTGCGCAGCCGGGTGCGGATCGCATCGGCGTACGGGTCGGACCTGGGGCCACCGGTGCGGATGTTCCACGCCACCGAGAGCAGGCAGCGGCCAGCGTCGTCCAGGGCGGTGTTCGTCACCGAGGTGAGTCTGGGAGGACCGCGTGCGGCGGGGAGTCCGACACGCCGGGGCTCACCGCATCGGATGATCGACGGCAACCCCTCGCGCCGCGCCCCATGCTGTGAAGGGACCCTTCACGGACTCTGCGGCCAGGGCCCCGGCAAAGTTGGTCGGGGGCCCGGCAGTGGGCGATGCGGAGGTGTGTGCGACCACCTCGTGGCCTGCGCCGGACCGGTTTCGGGTCCGTGAAGGGACCCTTCACAGACTCAGAGTCCGTGAAGGGTCCCTTCACGGACCTCCACACCGACTTTGCCGACACCCTGGACTCTGCGGCTGTGAAGGGTCCCTTCACAGCCTTCAGGCCAAGCTCACGGCGCCGGATCGGCCAGCAGGAGACGGACCGTCGCGTCCACCGGGAGGCGGTCGTCGGTGGCGTGGGCGAGCAGGGCGTGGATCCGGCCGGCTTCCGGGCTCAGTTCCGCGGTGGTGTCGGACACCTCGGCGCTCGCGGCGGCGAGAGTGCCCAGTCCGGCGTGGTGGTGGGCGTCGCGGACGGCGTTGCGCAGTACGGCCAGTTCGGCGGGTGTCGGGCCGCGCCTCTCCTCGCGCAGCCGCACCACGATCCGCCGGACGGCCGGGGAGTGCGCGGCGATTGCCTGCCGTCCGGCGAAGGAGGCCACCATCCGGGGCGTCGATCGCGTCGTGGCGGGAGCCGCAGGCGGCGGTGTGACGATCGGGGTGGCGGGCAGGCTGTCCAGCGCCGCGGCTCGACGGCGCTCGCTCTCGCGGACCCGGGCCACGGGATCCGGACGGCGGCCGGCGGCGATCTCCCGAGCCTGCGCGCGGGCCCGCTCCCCCACCCCGGTCAGCCGGGACGGGCGCCGGTAGCCGCCCTCGTCGAGGGCCTGTTTGCGACGCTGGGCGAACCACGCCTCGAAAGTCTGCCCCGGCCGCGGCGGCTCGCGCACCTCGTTCATCGACGCGGCGGGTCCGTCGTCGAACCAGCCGTTGAGCCGGGAACGCAGGAAATCGCCGGGACGCTCCCCCGCGGTCCGTGGCCGCTGCCGCTCGCCGCCGGGCAGCACGCTCACCGCGATCAGCAGCGCGTCCGGGCAATAACCGTTGGCGTACCAGAATTCCAGCTGCCGTTCGACGTCGTCGCGTTCGTCGCGGGTCAGCCGTTCGGTCACCCAGCCCAGACGGCGGAAGAGCACGCCGGTGGCCTGCGCGCGTTCGTGCGCGTCGCCGGGGACGACCGTCGCCGGCCACTCCCGGTCCGGGATCCGCACCACCGCCACACCTCCTTCCGGTGCCCCGACGGTACGGGGGCCGCGACAGCGCCGATCCGCCGACACGCCGCAACCGGGCTCAGCCCCGCCGGAGCACGGCCACCGCGTTCACCGCCACGATCACCCCCATCGCGACCCAGGCCAGCGCGTCCGGACGCTGGCCCAGCACGACCAGGCCGACCAGCGCGGCCAGCACCGGCTGCACGCTCATGAACGCGCCGAAGAACCGGGGCGGCACCCGCCGCAGCGCCAGCAGATCCACCAGGAACGGCACCGCCGACGACAGCACCCCGGCGAGCACCGCCGCGCCGAGCGCCCCGGCGGAGAGCGGATGGTGCAGGAACACGAAGATCCCCACCGGCAGATAGACGAGCCCGGACGCACCGGCCGCCGCGGCCGAGCCCTGCACGCCGGGCAGCCGGCGGCCGACCGTGCGATTGAGCAGGATGTAACCGGCCCAGCACCCGGCGGCCAGCAGCGCCAGCCCGATCCCGACGTAGTCGGTGCTCGGCTCCGGCCGGGTCAGCACGCCGACCGCGGCCGCGGCGAGCAGCGCGCACGCGAGGTCCGTCCGGCGCCGCGAGCCGGCCAGCGCCAGGGCCAGCGGGCCGAGAAACTCCAGCGTCATCGCCAGTCCGAGGCCGAGCCGGTCGATCGCGGAGTACAGCGCGAGGTTCATCGTGGCGAACACCGCCGCCAGCGCGAGCACCGGCCGCCATTGCGCCGCGGTGAACGTCCGCAGCCGCGGCCGTCCGGCGGCGAGCAGCACCACGGCCGCCACCCACTGCCGGACCGCCACCACCCCGGCCGGGCCGAGCACCGGGAACGCCAGCGCCGCCGTGGCCGCGCCGACCTGGTTGGACAGCGCGCCGCCGAGCAGCATCGCCGCACCGCTGACCCGGGAGGACCCGGCCGTCTCGGTAGTCGCCATGCGCCGAGCGTGCCGCCCGATCATCCATGCGCAAAATGCATTGACCGACTCATCGATACGCTGGACGCATGGATCTGGAACTGCGGCAGCTGCGGTGCCTCGTCGCGATCGTGGACGCGGGCACGTTCACCGACGCCGCGATCGAACTCGGTGTCTCGCAGGCCGCGGTGTCCCGCACGCTGGCGTCGCTGGAACGGGCCCTCGGCGTGCGGCTGCTCAACCGCACCAGCCGCAGCCTCACCCCGACCACCGCGGGCGTCCAGGTTCTCGCGCGGGCCCGGCATCTGCTCGACGAGGCCGACGATCTGGTCCGCGAAGCCACCACCGGGCACACCCGGCTGCGCATCGGGCACCCGTGGTCGGCGATGGGCCGCCACACCGCCGAATTCCAGCGCCGCTGGGCGGCCGGGCACCCGGACATCGAGCTGCTCCTCATCCGCACGAACAGCGCGACCGGCGGGCTGGCCGAAGGACTTTGCGACCTCGCCGTGCTCCGCACCCCGATGCCGCCGGGCCGGTATTCCGGCGCCGCGGTGGGCCGCGAGGACCGTTACTGCGCGATGGCGGCGGACGATCCGTGGGCGCGCCGCCGCAGTGTCACCCTCGCCGAGATCGCGACCCGGGTGCTGGTGATCGACACCCGCACCGGGACCACGACGACGGATCTGTGGCCGGCGGACGCGCGTCCGGAGGTCGAGCGCATCCACGACATCGACGACTGGCTGGCCGCCATCGCGACCGGGCGGTGCGTCGGCGTGACCCCGCACGGGACTGTGCCCCAATACCGGCGCGACGGAATCGTTTACCGCCGGGTGCGCGACGCGCCGCAGGTCCCGGTCCGGCTCGTCTGGCGCCGCGAGGACCCGCATCCGGCCACCCACGCCGCAGTGGCCCTGCTCGGCGAACTCTACCGCGGCAGCGACCGTCCACATGCGACTCATCGGGGTCGGGGACAGCGCTAGGCTGACGGGATGAAGGGGCTGCCGCACGGGTTCCCTGCGGCAGACCGCGGTCGCCCTGCACCGGCACCACAGCTCGGTGGCCGCCCGGCTCGCGCACGTCGGGGACGTCCTCGGCTGGACGCAGGACGACCCGGCCGGGCGTTTCCGCACCCGGCTCGCGCTGCTGTCGGGGACTTCCTGAACCCGGGCTGCGGCGCTCGACGTTGACGTCCGCGGGACAGACCGGCCGCCTGTCCACAGTGGATGGTTACTCGAACGAGGGTTCACGCCACTTCGACGGACTCGGCCCGCGGGCAGCTCCACACCCAGCACCCGGGCCGGCACCGCCCGCGACTCGGCGTTTTCACGGCGGCTCACCGTCGCATGCGTGAGCAACCCGGAGCCGTGGCACGTCCCTGGGAACAAGTGCGGCTCGACCGACACTTCCGCCGCCAGAAGCCCTTGCGCGTAAGCGATTCCCTCATCACGCAGCGGGTCGAACTCCATCACCGAGACGTACGGGCGGCAAGCCGGACAGGTCGGTCGCGCGGGCGGGCGCGGCGCACATCGGGACCCCGGCGCCGCCGCGGACGCAGATCGGTCAGATCGGTCTGCGGAATCAGCGGAATCGCGGCGGCGATCTCGGGATCATACGGGTAGCTCTTCGTTCTCCTCCGGACGGACAGGCTCGTTGTTGATCATCATCTCTCCGCCCATCCGTCCCCGCGAAGCCGACGAACGGCGCCGCGGCACGGAAACTCACCGTCCACAAGGGACGATCACCGGCCGGACTTCCGCCGGATCAGCACCGCGCCGAACACCATCAGCGCCACCGCGGCGACCACGATCAGCCCCTTGAGCAGCAGGTCGGTGACCAGGTGGCGCAGGATCTCCGCGCCCTCCCCGGTCACCGCGCGTCCCGCCCGCGGTCGTCTTCCAGCCACCGCACCGCTTCCCGGGCGACACGGCCGCCGCCACGCTCACCCATCGCACGGGCGACGGTCTTCGCCCCGGCCCGCACCCATTCGCCCTTTCCCCGCCGGCGCAGCGCGACGACCGCCGCGAACACGGCCAACCCGAGCACCACGACCACCCCGGCGATGATCCCGAACCGGATCAGCAGCACGTTCAGCACCGTCTCCATGACCATCCCTTTCTATCACACCTGTGATACAAACCTGAATATCACGGGTGTGCTATAAAAGTCCAGTGCCCAAGGTGGTGGACGGAGAACAACGGCGAGCGCACATCGCGGACGCGGTGCTGCGGCTGGCCGCGCGGGACGGACTGAACGCGGTGTCGCTGCGCGCCGTGGCCACGGAGGCCGAGCTGAACATCGGCTCGGTGCGGCACTATTTCGACAGCCAGCACGCCCTGCTGCGGTTCGCGATGCAGGCCACCATCGACCGGGTGTCGGCCCGGCTGCTCGCCCACCGGGAAGCCATGCCCCCCATGGCCGGTCTGTCCCGCGCGGAGATCGTCGACCGGCTGACGGACTTCTTCGCCGAACTGCTCCCGCTCGACGAACGGCGCCGCTCCGAAGCGACGGTGCTGGTGGAATTCCTGATCGCGGCGCGCGCGGATCCCGGTCTGGCCGACTTGGCCGCGGAAACCATCCGCGGCACCGTGACCTTGGCCCGGCGCATCCTTGACGCACTGGCCGGCACCGGCACGTTCGCCCCCGGCGACCCGGAGGTGGAGGCGCCGCGGCTGGCCGCATTGCTGGACGGGCTCGTCTTTCGCGCGATCCTGCAGCCGGAGGTGACCACGGGGGCGGAGTGCCTGGCCGTGCTGCGTGCACATCTGACCGGGCTGAGCCGGGAGGGCTGAGCCGGGCCGGCGAAAATCGGCACGGACCGGCCGGAACCTCAGCCGGGCAGCCGCACTTCCGCCCAGGTCGTCGCCCGTGCCCCGTCGGTGACCGTGGACCATTCGGAGGCCAGGTCGTCCAGCAGCAGCCGGCCCCGGCCGCGGCCGGGTGAGCGCGGCTCGCCCGCGGGGACGGCCGGTTCGATGCGGGTCACCTCGATGCGCAGGCGCGGCGGGCCGGCGAGCAGGCCGAGCCACAGGCCGCGGCAGACGGCGCCGTCGCGGGCGGCGTCGGTGATCAGTTCGTCGAGCAGGAGCACTGCCTCGGCCACGCGGGGGGCGTCGACGTGCGAGAGCATCGCCCGGAGCGTCGTGCGGGCTGGGCCCGCGATGTCCGGGCCGTCGAACACGGCCGTGGTGGCCGGGTGCCGAGCGTGATCGGCCATCGCCGGTCCTCCTGGAATAGGGGTGGCAAAGCCGGAACTACCCAGATCATTCCGGAGTCAACCGCAGGCACCCTTATCCTGGTCGGGAGGGAGGCAGGGCATGGAGGACGACCGGCAGGCCTGGTCCGAGGAGGATCGGGCTGCCTACCGCGCATTCGTGCGCGAACATCACCCGGACGTGGGCGGTGATCCGGCCGAGTTCGCCGCGGGTCTGCGTGCCCTGCGCGAGCGTGCGGCCACCCCGGCGGAGGAGCCCGACGCCCCGATCGTCTTCGTGACCCGGCAGAGCGCGCTGCCCCGGATGGTGTCGGCGTTCTCGGCTCGCCGCCGGCGCAAGCGCAACCCGCGCGTCCGCTGATCAGAGCGCGCCGGTGAGCGCCTGCAGGCCCAGGCTCGAAGCGGCGACCGCGACCCACAACAGCGCACCCATCAGCAACGGCCGGTGCCCGGCGGCACGCAGATCGGCGGGTTTGAGGGAGAGCCCGATCCCGGCCAGTGCCGTGGTGATCAGGAACGTCCCCGCGGTCGACAGCGGCTCGTGCCACGAAGCGGGGATCAGCCCGGCGCTGTCCAGCCCCGCGGCGACGAGGAAACCGATCAGGAACGGCGGCACCAGCCGGTGCCAGGGCAAGGTACGCAACGACATCCGGCCGGACCGCGCGTCACGGCGCGCGGCGAGGAAAGCGAGTAGGAGGACGATCGGGATCAGCGTCAGTGTCCGCGTGAGCTTCACGACGATGCCGTAGGACCCGGCGTCGCCGCCGTACGCGTACGAAGCCGCGACGACGGACGAAGTGTCATTCACCGCCGTACCGGCCCACAGCCCGAACGCATGCGACGACATCCCCATCAAGTGTCCCAGCGGCGGGAAGAGCAGTACTGCGGCCACGTTGAAGGTGAAGATCGTGCCGAGCGCGTACGCGACGTCGGCTTCCTTCGGCTTGAGTACGGCGCTCGTCGCAGCGATCGCGGACGCGCCGCAGATTCCGGTGCCAACCCCGATCAGCGTCTGCGTGTCCCCGCGTACGCCGAGCAGACGGCCGAGCAGCCACGCACCGCCGAGCGCGACCGCGAGCGTGCCGAGCATGACCGGCAACGACTCCCCACCAACCTGAACGACCTGCTGCAACGACAATCCCGTACCCAGCACCACGATCGACAACGGCAGCACAGTCCGCGACGCGAAGGCGTACCCAGGGCTGAGCCGCACTGCGCGCAAGCCCGGCACAGCAACTCCAGCGACCGCGCCCAGCAGGATCGCCAGCACCGGCCCACCGACGACCGGGACGAGTTTCCCGCCCGCTGTCGCCACCGCGGCGATCAGGACGGCGACCGCGAGCCCCGGAGCCTTTCCGCCGAGCCTCGCCAGCCAATCCGGCACCGCGGCGATCCTCGCCCGGCCGAACGCGGCCCCGTCCGCCGTCATGCCACCTCCAATGTACGGACATTTACCGTAGAATATGTACGTACATTTGACAACCGGGGCCGGACGGTAGTGTTCCCGCAGGCGGAGGAGGTGCCATGAGCGAAGGCGGGCTGGACCGCGACAGCGGGCGGCCGCTGTGGCGGCAGCTGCGGGAACGGCTGCTCGTCCGGATCCGCGCGGGCGAGTTCGACCACACCTTCCCCGGGGAACTGGCGCTGGCCGAGGAGTACGGCGTCAGCCGCCAGACCGTCCGGCAGGCCCTGCGCGAACTGCGCGCGGACGGGACCATCGTCGCCGAACGCGGACGGCAGCCGCGGGTCGCCGAAGCGGCCGAGATCGTGCAGCCACTCGGCGCGCTCTACAGCCTCTTCGCCGCGGTCGAAGCCGCCGGGCTGGCGCAGAACAGCATCGTGCGCACGCTGGACATCCGCGCGGACGCCGTGGTGGCGGAACGCCTTTCGCTGGAAGGCTCCACTCCCCTGCTGTACCTGGAACGGCTCCGCCTGGCCGGGGACGATCCGCTCGCAGTGGACCGGGTATGGCTGCCCGCGGCGATCGCCCGCCCTCTGCTGGACGCCGACTTCCAGCGCACCAGCCTGTACGGCGAGCTGCACCGCCGCGCGGGGATCCGGCTGGACCACGGCGAGGAGCAGATCCGCGCGATCGTGCCCAGCCCCGCCGAACGCGCCCTGCTCGGCTGCGACCCGGCGTCGGCCGCGTTTTCCATCTGCCGCCTCGGCACCAGCGGCGGCACCCCGGTGGAATGGCGCCACACCCTGGTCCGCGGGGACCGGTTCGCGCTCACCGCGGAGTTCTCCGGACGGACCGGGTACCGGCTGTTCGGCACCCGTCAGCTGGCCGCACCCGCCTGACCGTCCTTTAAGGACTCGGGGCGGGTCTTCAGATGGCCCGGCAGAGGCGCGCCGCATCCAGCATCGCCGCGTGGACGTTCCGGCTCGCCACGGCGTCGCCGATCCGGAAGAGCCGCCACGCGCCCTCCGGGTTCCGCACCGCCGACTGGGCCTGGAGGGCGAGCAGGCCGTCAAGGTCCACCGCGCCCAGGTTCACCGACCGGCTGGTCAGCTCGTCGTAGACCTCCCGGACCGGGTCGGTGCCCATCTCCGCAACCAGACAGTCGACGGTGCGGTACTCGCGGAATTCCGCACCGTCCACGCCGAGTTCCACCGCCAGGCCGCCCTCGGCACGGCGAACCCCGTGCAGCCGCCGCAGCACGGTGATCTTCACCGCCGCCTCGGCCAGCGCGGTGAAGTAGGTGGACGCGGTGATCGCCCCGACGTCCGGCGAGACCGACCGCTCCGGGGTGACGATCTCGACCCGCGCGCCGCCGCGGATCAGCGCCTCCGCAGCATCCAGCGCCTGGTTGCCGCCGTGATCGTCGTAGACCATGACCAGCCCTTGCGGACGATGTGTCCCACCCAGCACGTCCCAGGTGTCGAGCACCAGGTCCGCCCCGGGCACGCTGGGCGCCGCCGGGGTGCCACCGGTGGCGACGATGACGACCTCCCAATCCTCATCCCGCAGCGTGGCCGCCTCGACGTAGGTGTTGAGCGAGATCGGGACCCCGAGGCGGGCGAGTTCGTCCAGCCGCCAGTCGATGATGCCGCGAAGATCGCGGCGGCGAGGCGATCGGGAAGCCAGCAGCAGCTGCCCACCGACCTGGTCTCCCGCCTCGTAGAGCCGGACTTCGTGGCCACGCTCGGCCAGCACCCGGGCGGCCTCCAGCCCCGCGGGACCCGCGCCGATGACGGCGACGCGCTGAACGACCGGGGCACGGTCGATGCGATGGGGCAGTTCGAGTTCACGCCCGGTCGACGGGTTGTGGATGCAGTACGCGGCACCGGACTGGTAGATGCCGTCGATGCACATGCCCGCGCCGACGCAGGGGCGGATCCGAGCGGTTTGCCCCTGCCGGACCTTGGCGGGCAGCTCGGGATCGGCAATCAGCGCGCGGGTCATGCCGACGAGATCGAGCAGTCCTTCGGCGATCGCGTACCGCGCGGTCTCCACGTCCGCGATGCGCGCCGCGTGCATCACCGGCACGGCGAGCTTCCGCTTGATCTGCCCGGCGAATTCCAGGTGCGGCGCGGCCGGGGTGTGCATCGGCGGGATCACCCGGCCGAGTTCGGCGTCGGTGCCGATCGAGCCCCGGATCAGGCTGAAGAAGTCGATCCCGGCCTCGGTCAGGTCCGCGGCGATGCGCAGCGCCTCGTCCGGCTCGACACCCCCGGGACGCTGTTCGTCGAAGCTCATCCGCACCCCGACCACGAAATCCGGCCCCACCGCCGCCCGGATGGCCCGGATCACCTCCAGGGGATAACGCATCCGGTTCTCGTATGAGCCGCCGTACTCGTCTTCCCTGGCGTTCCAGAACGGGGTCCAGAACGCGTCCAGGAAATGCCCGTAGGCCATCAGCTCGATGCCGTCCAGGCCGGCCGACCGGCACCGCTGGGCGACGTCCGCGAAATCCTGGCGCACCCGATCGAGATCCCACTGTTCCGCCGCTTTGGCGAACGCCCGGTGCGCGGGTTCGCGGACGGCGCCGACCGAGACCGCCGGAAGCCACTCCCCCGCGTAGTTGCTCGTCCGGTGGCCCAGATGGGTCAGCTGGGTCATCACCGCGGCGCCCTGTTCGTGCACCTCCTCGGCCAGGCGGCGCAGCAGTGGCTCCGCTTCGTCCTTCCAGAGCTGGAGGTTGCCGAACGCGGGTGTGCTGTCGCGGCTGACCAGCGCGCTGCCGCCGATCATGGTCAGCCCGGCCCCGCCCCGCGCCTTTTCCACGTGGTAGGCCCGGTATCGGTCCCCGGGCAGCCCGTCCTCGCTGTAGGCGGGTTCGTGCGAAGTGCTGACGATGCGGTTGCGCAGGGTCAGCCCCTTCAGGGTGAACGGGCTCATCAGCGGGTCCGGGACGGTCATCGCGCCTCCAAGGGGGCTCGGGTCAGGCATCGATCGTCAGGTCCTCGACGGGGGTGGCGCAGCAGGCGAGGATCCGGCCCGCGGCGATCTCTCGCGGCCGGATCCCGCCTGCGTGCCGGAGATCGACCCGGCCGTCGAGGAGGGTGAGCTTGCAGGTGCCGCACACTCCTTCCCCGCACGAGGACGGGAGGGCCAGCCCCGCGCCGGCCGCCGCAGCCAGCACGGTCGTGCCCGGATCGCACTCGATCACCCGGCCGCTACGCCGGAATTCGACCCGGTGTGCCGTACCGGTCTGCGCCGGAATGGCCGCAGCGGCCGCGCCGAACACGAAAGACTCCTCGTGACAACGGCCCGGTTCGGCACCGGCCTGGACGAGCAGCTCCCGCACCGCGGCCATGTACGGCGGCGGCCCGCAGGTGAAGATCTCCCGGCCCGCCAGATCCGGCGCCGCTGCCACCAGCACCGGCAAGGTGAGCCGGCCACGGTGACCGCGCCACTGCTCACCCGGGGAATCGCGCCCGCACAGGATCACGACCGAAACACCGGATTCCTCGGCCAGAGCGGCGAGTTCGGCGAGGAAAATGATGTCGCCGGGCGTGCGTGCGGAATGCAGGAACACGACGTCGGCCGGATCGCCGGTCTCGCGCAGGGTGCGCAGCATGGACATCGCCGGAGTGATCCCGCTGCCCGCGGTCAGGAACAGGTACTTGTCCGCGGGGTGTCGCGCGAAACTGAACCGGCCGAACGGGCCGGACGCACCCAGTACGTCACCCGGTTGCAGGTGGTCGTGCAGCCAGTTCGAGACCACGCCGCCGGGGACACGCTTGACCGTGATCGCAGGCTGTTCCGGACGGGTCGGCGGGGACGAGATCGTGTAGCAGCGTTCCACTCGCTCGCCTTCGAGGAGGAAACGGAACGTCAGGAACTGGCCGGGGTGGAAGGACAGCGCCGCCGCGGCGGGCAGCTCGAAGACGAACGTCTTGACGTCGTGGGTGACGTCGACGATTTCGGTGCAGGTGAGCTGTTCGTCCGGGGCTTCGGCCGGGGTGACCTCCGGCGCGACGGTGGGCGAGGTCATCGGTTCTGGTGCTCCTTCAGGCGCTCGATGTACCAGGTGACGAATTCCTCCACATGGCTCTCGGTCGGCGCATACGGCCCGGGTTCGTAGGCCGGATCACCAACGCCGGCCTGCGCGCGGGCGACCAGCGCGCCGTCCTGGGCGTTCGTCCGGCGCCAGACGTCGGTGAGCGTTTCGAGGTCGTAGTCGGTTCCCTCGACGGCGTCGGCATGCACCAGCCAGGTCGTGCGGACGAGGGTCCGGTCCGCCGCGAGCGGCAGCGCGGAGAACGTGATGGCGTGGTCGCCGAGGAAGTGGAACCACGAATTGGGCTGATAGTGCAGGGACAACCGGCCCAGCCGGGGCGTGTCCAGCTCGCCGAGCAGCTTGCGCGAGGCGGCGCGGCCGTCGCGGGTGTAGGACTCACCGGCGCCGTCCAGTGCCTCGCGCTGCACCCGGAACGCCGTGGGACGGCCGGAAAGTTCCTCGATCGGCTCGTACGGCATGCTGCGCCGATCGCACTCGCGCGCCAACTCGGCCGAGGCGTCCAGGTAACGGCGGTGCGCGGGCAGCAGCCGGTCCGGGATCTCGTCCGGCCGGTACCCGTAGGTCGGGAAGAACGTGCACGTCAGCTCGGGATGTCCGGCCTCGCAGTGGTAGCACTCGCGGTTGTTCTCCATCACCAGCTTCCAGTTGGCGTGCTCGACCAGATCCTCCTGGGCGGCGACCTTGGTGTGGCGCAGCCGGTGTGCGGCGAGATAGGGCCGAACCTGCGCGGCGACCTCCTCGAAATCGGCCGGCGGTTCGGGAGCCAGGCAGAGGAACAGCAGCCCCTCGACGGAGCGCAGTTCGACTCGTTTCAAACCCCAGCAGTTCTTTGCGAAATCCGGCGCCTGCTGCCCCGCATGCAGCAACGCGCCGTCCGTCGCGTACGTCCATTGGTGGTACCCGCACACCAGATTCCCGGTCGATCCCGCGGCGTCGGAAAGGATCCGGGCGCCACGGTGGCGGCAGACGTTGTGGAACGCGCGCACCTGCTCGTCGTCGTCGCGCAGCAGGATGACGGAGTACCGCCCGAGGTCGACGGTCACGTAGTCACCCGGTTCGGGGACCTCCGCCTCGGTCGCCACGAAGATCCAGTGCGCGGCGAAGATCGCGGCCAGATCGAGGGCGAAGAATTCCTCGCCGGTGTAGAACGGCGCCTCCAGCGCCCGCCCCGGCTTCCGGCGGGCCACGAGTCCGGCGGTCGTGCGGCGGTCGCTCGCCGGTTCGGCCGATACGGTCACGATTACCTCCTCGGATGCGGACGCTCCGGAACCGCCGGGAACGTGTTCTTGAAGTGTGGCCCGGGATCCGCGGCAGGAAAATCTCGTGTTGGTGCAGAGGACCATGCACAATGAGCGCATGATTGACAGACGGCTGAACGTGCTCCGCGTGGTTGCCGCCTGCGGCACGGTGACCGCCGCCGCGGAAGCGCTGAAGTTCTCGCCGTCGGCGGTGTCGGCCCAGCTGCGCTCCCTGGCCGGCGAACTCGGCGTCCCGCTGCTGGCCCAGGACGGCCGCGGCGTCCGGCTCACCGAATCCGCCCAGACCCTGCTGGCGCGCGCCGCCGAGCTGTACACGCTCTGGGAGGAGATCCGCGGCGAACTCGGCGACACCGATCCGGACCAGATCAGGTCGCTGCGGCTGTGCGGTTTCTCCACCGCCGCTTCCGCGCTTTTGCCTTACGTGGTCGCGAAAGTCCGCGATGTCCATCCACAGTGCACAGTCCGGATCATCGAGGCCGATCCGGAGGAGTGCTTCGAGCTGCTGCTGGCCCAGCAAGCCGATCTGGCCGTGGTCGTGGCGACCGCGACGCTGCCGCCCCGCACCGACACCCGGTTCGACCAGCAATCGCTGCTGGAGGATCCGCTCGATCTCCTGGTCCCCGCCGAGCACGCGCTCGTGGGCCGCGGCTCCGTGCTGCTCAGCGAGGCCGCGCGCGAGCCGTGGATCATGGACCGGCCGGGGCGGACCCATCACGGACTCGTGCTGACCGCCTGCGCCAACGCGGGTTTCACCCCCTCGGTCGCCCACGAATCCTCGGAATGGGACACCGCCGCCGCGCTCGTGGGCGCCGGCCTCGGCGTCGCCCTCATCCCCCGCCTGGCCCGCATCCCGGCCGGCGACCGGATCGCCCGCGTCCCCCTCGGCGGTGACCCGACCCCGGCCCGGCACGTCCTCACCGCGGTCCGGCGCGGCAGCCGCAGGCAGCCCGCGATCGCCACCGCGCTCGCCGCGCTCGCCGACATCGCCTGCCTGCGGGCGGTGAAACCGTTGCCGGAGAGGGGAACCTGAGACGGTGCGAGGCAGGGCGTGGGAGGTTCCTACGCCCGGGAGAACACCGTGCCCGCGTGGCGACGCAGGACCGCCGGGATCACACTCGCGCCCACCTGATCGTCGGCACGACCGTCATCCCATACCGCGGCGACCTTTTCGGAGACACAGGCTGCCCGCGTTGAATCCGCCGCCCGCCGGGGAACCGGTCAGCCGAGCCGGATCCCGGCCAGCTGCGTGGCCTGGGCGACCAGCTTGCCGGTGCGGTCCCACACGTGGCAGGACTCGTCGACCCGGCCGCCGCTGATCAGGTGCGCGCGGTGCAGGACGCGCACCGGGCCGGGGGCCGGGCGGGCCCGCACGTAGGCGGTCAGTTCGAGCGTCGGCACCCAGCCCGTGTTCGTGATGTCCAGGGTGGCCGGCGGCAGGGCGTCGATGGCGAACAGCAGACTGATCGGATCGAACGGTTCGTCCGCGGGCAGGCCGAGCCAGCCCCGGATTTCGCCGCGCCCGGTGTGCACCCGGCCCACCGGCTGATCGGTCCGGAGATCGATCTCGTCCATGATCGCCACCGGGATCCCGCCCGGCCCCTCCGACGGCACCCGTTCCCCGCCGGACACCTCGAGCCGCGGATCCGGCAGGCCGTCCTGCCAGTACGGCGTGTCCGCGCTGAGCGAGCCGAAGGTGAACAGGGCCTCGGCCTGCGCCACGCCGTCCTGTTCGAGGCGGCCGCGCAGCTGGCTGACAGTGCGCCCGCCGCGCAGTGGCTCGATCACCACTTCGGCCGGTCCGGGCGAGGGCGACCGCAGGTAGTGCGCACTCGCCGCGAGCACGTCCGGCTGCCCGGCGACGACCCCGGCCGCCCGCGCGATCATCGCGAGCAGGTAGCCGCCGTTCGGCCGCCCGCCGACCGTCCACGCCGCACTGAGATCGACTTCGAACGTGCCGGCCGTACGCTGTTTGACACCGGTCACCGCGGAGAACGTCGTGGTGGTCAAGGCCCCTCCTCGTCGGGCAAGTCTTCTCCGGCAACCTAGCTGGTCCGAGTCGCTGCGTTCCCGGCACTGAGAGCCACGCCACCCTGGCTCCCCTACGGCCGGATCGTTCGGTTCAGGCGGGATCACGGGCCCGGCGACGCCCGGGGATCGCTCTTTGGCGAAGGGACAGTGGGGGCGGAGGAGCCTCCCGCTCGCCTGTCCATTGTGGACTTGGCGCCCGCCGTGAAGACCCGGGCACAGCGGATTCCCGCGAGACCGGATCGGGCCGGGTCCCGGCGCCCATTCCCGCCGCCGACTCCTGCGGTTCCACCCGGTTCGGTGATCTTCACCCGGCCGCCGGGCGGCTAAAGTGACTGCGATCCCGGCCCGCCGACGAGGGGAACCCCGATGTCATCACGGTTCGCGCCGCTCGCCGCGGGAGTCCTCGCGGCGGCCGCGCTCACCGCGTTCTGCCCGTCCGCCGCCGCCCGGCAGGAGATCGCGGGCGGGGCCAGGGCTTCCCTCGCCGCGCATCCGTATGCGGTGTACCTGATCAACAACCGGGGCACCCAGTACTGCGGCGGCGTGATCGTCAGCCCGACCGCGGTCGCCACCGCCGCGCACTGCCTCGCGGACGTGCCCGCGAGCGAGACCAGGGTGGTCGCCGGGCGGGAGGACAAGCGGGAGCCGGGCGGCGTCGTCCTGGGCGTCACGCAGGGCTGGCGGCATCCGGATTTCCGGACGGTGCAAGAAGGTTCCGACGTCGCGGTGCTCACCGTCCGCGGGCGGCTGCCCTATGCCCCCGTCGATCTGGCCCGCGATCCCGCCGAGCACCCCGCGGGCACCGAGGCGACCGTCCTCGGCTGGGGCCGCCTCGCCTCGGGCGGCGAGCGTTCCAGCTCCCTGCGCTCCGTCGTGGTCCCGGTCGTCGAGAATGCCACCTGCCACGAGGGCTACTCCGACTTCAACCCCGCGAGCATGCTCTGCGCCGGCTACCCGGAAGGCGGGGCCGACGCCTGCCAAGGCGACTCCGGCGGCCCCCTGGTCGTCGGCGACACCCTCATCGGCCTGGTCTCCTACGGCGACGGCTGCGGTAAGGCCGGCAAGCCCGGGGTCTATACGAGGATCACGACCTTCGCCGACGACATCGCCGCCCACGCCGGCCTTTCCGGGTGATCGCGTCTTTCCGGGTGATCGCGCGCGGAGGACACCGGGAGCCGGGTAGGCTGGCGGCATGACTTCCCCGGAGGCGGAACAACGCTAGCCGCCCGGCCTTCCCGCCGGGCGGCGGACTGACGGGACCCGACGCTGCTCGGTGCGGCGCGCGCCCGAGGTGCGGCACGTGACCGGGAGCGGCGGTTTGCCGCGGTCGTGCGGCAACGATGCTCACAGTGGTTGTCCGGGCAGCAACTGTCCGGGCAGCAATGTCCAGGCAACTGTTGCTCGCAGCTGCGCTCATCTAACCGCTCCCGCGTCGTCCGGCAGCAGCGCCCATGCAAGCCGCTGCCACGTTGTCCGGCACCAGCGCTCAGGTGGCCGCTGCCCCATTGTCCGGCCGCGGTTGCTCAGGTCGCCGCTGGTCAGGCCGTGTCGCCTCGATAGCGGTGGCGGCGATCCGTGCCCTGGTCATCCGGGCGGCAGTTGCCGGGACCTCGATGCCGAACGGCGGAGCGTCGTGCCGTGGCGCATTGCCTGTGCCTGAGCGATGTGTCGGACGCTGAGATGCGTTGCTCTATGCCGAAGGACATTGCTTCGTGCCGGTCCGAGGGATTCGGCCGGAAATGTCCCGCCTGCCGCAACGGTCGGCTGGCACCTGTGCCCTGCTCCAGGCTGCGCCATGACTTCGCGCGTAGCCCACGTCCGTCACCGTCGCGCCAGCCGGGCGTGCAGGTCGAAGCACGGAACCAACGTGGAGCCGACCAAGCGAGCCCATAACTCCTTGCGGCCCAAGGCTTTCCCCCGAGCAGCCCCGAACCCGAGGCACCGCACCGAAGCACTCGGCCTTCCGCGAGCACCGCGCCGTACCCGAAATCCGCCCCCGCGCCCCGCCATCCGTTCCTTCCGGCAGCCGATCCTCCGCCGGACCATCCGTAAGGAATCCCTTGCCACCCCTCGTCTTTCTCCTCTCCGCGGCGGTATTCGCGCAGGGTACGTCCGAATTCGTCGTCTCCGGACTACTCGGGCAAGTCGCCGCCGGGACCGGCGTCTCTGTCGGCACGGCGGGCCTGCTGACCTCGGCGTTCGCGGCCGGGATGGTCGTCGGGGCGCCGTTGCTGGCCACCATGGCCGGTTCGGTGCCCCGGCGGCCGGCGCTCGTCGCGCTGCTCGGAGTGTTCACGGCGGCGCACGTCGTGGCCGCGCTCACCACGAACTTCCCGCTATTGCTGGCTTCCCGGGTTCTCTCGGCGTTCGCCAACGCGGGGTTCCTCGCCGTCGCGCTGGCCGCGTTGCCGGTGTTCGTCCCGGCGGCCGGGCTGCCGCGGGCGACGGCGGCCCTGCTGTCCGGCGTCACTCTCGCGTGCATCGTGGGCGTTCCGGCGGGCACTGTGCTCGGCCAGGAATTCGGCTGGCACGCGGCGTTCTGGGCGATCGCGGCGGTGACCGCGCTCGTCGCGGCCGTCCTGCCGGCCACCAGGACCCGGTTGGACTCCCCAGCCACCGGGACGGTGCGCCACGAATGGCGGGTACTCGGGCGAACGGACCTCCGCACCGCCGTCCTGCTCGGAATTCTGGTCAACGGCGCGACTTTCGCCGGGTTCACCTACCTCGGCACCATGACCTCCGACGGCTGGGTGCCGGTCGTGCTGGCCGGGTTCGGGATCGGCTCGTTCGCGGGGGTCACCACCGCCGGGAGGCTCGGCGAGAAACACCGCGAGCGACTCGTCGTAATGGGTGGCGCCGTACTGACCGTGGTATGGCTGGCCGCGTACGTCGCAGCGCACAGCCTTGCCGGGTTGCTGGTCTTCTCGATCCTCACCGGGGCAGCGGCTTTCGCCGTCGGCTCGACGCTGATCGGCACCATCGTCGCGACCGCGGCCCCGCGCGCACCACGGATCGCGGGCGCGATCGCCACGACCGCCTTCAATGCAGGCGCCGTGCTCGGACCCGCGCTGGCCGGGCCGGTCGTCGCCGCCACCGACGCGAAGGCGGCGCTGTGGGTCAGCGCCGCTTGCACGGCGGCCGCGGCACTCGTCGCGAGGCTGCGCCGGTGACCCGGGGGTGGCGGCCCGGCCGTCCCGGGCCGCCACGGTGGATCACTGGCGCCGCAAGGTGTCCCGGCCCGCGTAACGGGCCTCGGTACCCAGCTCCTCCTCGATGCGCAGCAGCTGGTTGTACTTCGCCGTGCGGTCGGAGCGGGACAGCGAGCCGGTCTTGATCTGCCCGCATCCGGTGGCCACCGCGAGATCGGCGATCGTGGTGTCCTCGGTCTCGCCCGAGCGGTGCGAGAGCACCGCGGAGTAGCCCGCCTTGTGCGCGGTGTCCACCGCGGCGAGCGTCTCGGTGAGCGTGCCGATCTGGTTGACCTTGATCAGGATCGAGTTCGCGATCCCGCGTTCGATCCCGTCGCGCAGGATGTCCACGTTGGTGCAGAACAGATCGTCGCCGACGAGCTGCACGCGGTCGCCGATGCCGTCGGTCAGCTGCTTCCAGCCGGCGTAGTCGTCCTGGGCCAGACCGTCCTCAATGGACACGATCGGGAATCGCGTGGTCAGCTCGGTCAGGTAGGCGACGTGCTCTTCAACGCTGCGCTTGCGGCCTTCGCCGGTGTAGTCGTACACGCCGTCGTGGTAGAACTCCGAGGCCGCCGGGTCCAGCAGCAGCGCGATGTCCTCCCCCGGGGTGTACCCGGTCTCCTCGATCGCGCGGACCACGAACTCCAGCGCCTCGTCGGCCGAGCCGAGGTGCGGGGCGAATCCGCCCTCGTCGCCGACGTTCGTGTTGTGCCCGGCCTTGCGCAGCGAGGCGCGCAGGGTGTGGAAGACCTCCGAGCCCATCCGCACGGCCTCGGCGAACGTCGAGGCGCCGACCGGGCCGATCATGAACTCCTGGAAGTCGATCGGGTTGTCCGCGTGCGCGCCGCCGTTGACGATGTTCATCATCGGCATCGGCAGCAGGTGCGCATAGACGCCGCCGAGGTAGCGGTACAGCGGCAGGGAATTCGCCGCTGCGGCCGCCTTGGCGACCGCGAGGGAGACGCCGAGGGTCGCGTTCGCGCCCAGCCGCGCCTTGTTCGGGGTGCCGTCGAGCTGGATCATCGCCCGGTCCACGTCGCCCTGCGCCTCGGCGTCGAGCCCGGTGACCGCCTCGGCGAGTTCGCCGTTGACGGCTTCGACCGCCTTGCGCACGCCCTTGCCGTGGTATCGCTGCCGGTCGCCGTCCCGCAGCTCCACCGCTTCGCGGGTTCCGGTCGAAGCGCCCGAGGGCACGGCCGCCCGGCCGGTCGACCCGTCCGCCAGGACCACGTCCACCTCGACCGTCGGGTTACCACGGCTGTCGAGCACCTCGCGGCCCTTGACCAGGACAATGCTTGTCATTGCGCTCCTCGGGAGGTTCGGCCGGAGCGCTCTGTGAACGGACCGTGGGCACTGCGGCAGCAGGCGGCACCACGGTGAGCCGCACATTCGCAGCGAGGCTAGCAGAGCTTCGCTGAATCGATCCCGCAATCGCGCGACTGAATCGATCCTGCGCAACGATGCCCGGAAATAGCCGCCTTCACGCCCAGGACAGCCACCGTTCATCACGCCGTCGGGCGGCGCGCTTAGGTTCGGGTCCGCCGATACCGAGGAGGGGCCGATGTCCGAGACCAGCGACCACACCGTCAGCCGCCGCGGCGCACTGGGACTGCTGGGAGCGGGCGCGGCGATGCCACTGCTCGGCACAGCGACCGCCGAAGCGGCACCCGCGCGCTCGTCCGGCGGCGGCGCGACCCCGGTGCAGGGACTGCACCTCACCTTCGGCCGCGATCCGGTGCGTCAGATGGTGGTCTCCTGGATCACCGCCGGCCCGGTGTCCCGGCCCCGAGTCCTCTACGGCACGCTCGACGGCGGCTTCGGCGCGATCGCGCGCGCGGACACGAGTACCTATGTCGACGGCACTTCCGGCCGCACGGTCTGGGTGCACCACGCCGAACTCGACCACCTCCGCCCGGGCGCCGAGTACATTTACACCGCGCAGCACGACGGCGCGACCCCGGACGCCGGGACGTTCCGCACCGCGCCACGCGGGCGTTCCGCGTTCACCTTCACCAGCTTCGGCGACCAAGCCGCGCCGCAGGTGACCTGGGACGCCAAGGGCTCGGCCGCGCTCGACTTCTTCTCCACCCCGGCCACCAAGGACATCGTGACCGGCATCGAGACCGTGGCCCCGCTGTTCCACCTGCTCAACGGCGACCTCTGCTACGCCAACCTCGACGTCGACCGCGTCCGCACCTGGAACAACTTCTTCACCAACAACACCCGCTCCGCGCGCTACCGGCCGTGGATGCCCGCCGCGGGCAACCACGAGATCGAGAAGCAGAACGGCGCCCTCGGCCTGGACGCCTACCAGGCGTACTTCCGGCTGCCGTCGACCGAAACGGACCGGGAGCTGGCCGGCCTGTGGTACGGGTTCACCGTCGGCGCGGTGCACGTGATCGTGCTGCAGAACGACGACAACTGCCTGCAGGACGGCGGCGACGTCTACGTCAACGGCTACTCCGGCGGGCGGCAGGTGGCGTGGCTGGAGAAGGAACTGGCCGCGGCCCGCGCTTCGCGCGACATCGACTGGATCGTGGTGGCCATGCACCAGGTGATGATCAGTACCTCCGACGCGAACGGCGCCGACCTCGGCCTGCGCGAGAAATACGGGCCGCTGTTCGACCGCTACGGCGTGGACCTGGTGCTGTGCGGGCACGAACACGACTACGAGCGTTCGCTGGCCGTGCACGGTGTGGTCGCCGGCAGCGAGACGCTCACGCCGAACCCGGTGTCGGACCGCACCGACGACATCGATGCCACCCACGGCACCGTCCACATGGTCCTCGGCGGAGGCGGGGTTTCCGGGACCACCAACGGACGTTTCTTCACCGACGGCACCGGGAAGGTGCTCACGGGGGTGTCCGCCAAGGCGGATCCGGCCACCGGCAAGCGCAAACCCACCTACGTGCGCGAGAAGGCGGTGTGGAGCGCGGTGCGCGACATCGAGCACCCCTATGGCTTCGCCTCGTTCACCGTGGATCCCGGCCGCCGCCCCGGCGACACCACGACGATGCACGTCACCTACTACAACGTGAACAAGCCTTCCGGCGACCTGTCGGTCTTCGAGCGGTTCTCCCTGCACCGCCGCCGCGCGGACGGCTGAGGACCGCCGTCCGGTACTGCCCCTGCGTCAGTACGGCTGATCAGAGCGCCCAGTCGGCCAGCACCGCGTCGAGATCGCCACCCGGGATCGGCGGCGGAGACGGAATGTCCGCCGGGGTGCGGGAAAACCGCGGCGCCGGAGCGGGCTGGACGACGCCGTCCAGCTCGATCAGCCCGGAACGGGCCGCGATGTGCGGGTGCGCGGCGACCTCGTCCTGCGCGAGCACCGGCGTGACACAGGCGTCGACATCGGCGAAGTGGGCGGCCCATTCGTCGCGGGTACGGGAGAGGAAGGCGCGCGTGAACGCTGCGCGCAACGCGGGCCAGCCTTCGCGGTCCAGCTGCGCGGGGAGCCCTGCGTCGGTGAGGTCGAGCCCAGCCAGCAGTGCCGTGTAGAACTGCGGCTCCAGCGCACCGACCGCGACGTAACGACCGTCCGCGCAAACATAGGTGTCGTAGAACGGAGCACCGCCGTCGAGAAGGTTGGTTCCGCGTTCGTCGGACCACAAGCCGAGCCCGCGAAACGCCCAGAACATCTGCGCCAGCACGCCCGCGCCGTCCACCATTGCCGCGTCGACGACCTGGCCCAGGCCGGTGCGCTCCCGTTCCCACAACGCCGAGAGCACCCCGGTGAGCAGGAACATCGAACCGCCGCCGAAGTCACCGACGAGGTTCAGCGGCGGCACCGGTCGCTCCCCCGCGCGGCCGATCGCGTGCAATACGCCGGTGAGACCGAGGTAGTTGATGTCGTGCCCGGCCCGCTGCGCCAGCGGCCCGTGCTGACCCCAGCCGGTCATCCGGCCGTAGACCAGGCGCGGGTTGCGCTCCCGGCACTGTTCAGGCCCGACCCCGAGCCGCTCGGCGACGCCCGGCCGCAGCCCTTCGACGAGCACGTCCGCCTTGTCCACCAGCCGGAGCACGAGTTCGCGGCCCTCGGGTGCCTTCAGGTCCACCGCCACCGAACGGCGCCCGCGCAGCATCGGGTCGGGCCGGTCTCCGGTGAGGTTCAGCGAACCGGACGGGCGTTCCACCCGCACCACGTCCGCCCCGAGGTCGGCGAGCACCATGCACGCGTGCGGGGCCGGTCCGAGCCCCGCCAGCTCCACGACCTTCAGTCCGTCCAGCGGTCCCGCCACGTGTCCTCCCCGTGCTCGGCTCCGAGTGCCCGCCCACGCTAACCGACGCCCGCGAGCCGGGTTTAACCCACAGGTGGGGCCGGTCACGCCCGGACCACGCCACCCGTCACCCGAACCGGGGACCCCGGCGTCTGGCCGCCGTGCCCCGCGGGTACCCGGCTGGTATCCAGACCGCGATGGTCACCGACGAGGCAAGGGAGCGATCATGAGCTTTTTCGACCAGGCCAAGGAAAAACTCCAGGAATTCGCGGGCGGCAACAAGGACAAGGCCGGCGAGGGCATCGACAAGGCCGCCGATTTCGCCGACGAGAAGACCGGCGGCGGCCACGGCGACCAGATCCGCCAGGGTGCGGACAAACTGAAGGAACACCTCGGCGGCGAGCAGCAACCGGAAGGCGGCGGGCAGCCGCAAGCCGGTGGCCCGGATGAGCAGCAGCAGTTCGGCGGCGGCCAGGAGCAGCAGCCCGGCGACGCGCCGCAGTGATACCGGGGTGGCGGCCACCCCCTCCGGTACGGCCGCCACCCGCGCTCCGGTCAACCGTCCACAAAGGACCAGAGGTGCTCAGCCGGGTTTGCGCGCGCTGATCAGCAGGTGCTCCTCCGGCTCGGCACCCGGCTTGTCCGGCGCGAAGGTCTCCCGGTGCGTCTCGAGCACCTCGAACCCGGCCGCGCGAACCCGGTCCGCCAGCGCCTCGGCGGAGTAGCTCGTCACGACCATGCGGTGGCCGAGGAACTCGATCGGCAGATCTTCGACGTCGGCCGGAACGGTCGCCAGGGCCAGGAGGCCGCCGGGTGCCAGCCAGCCTGCGACGCGAGCCAGCACCGCCTCGGTGTCCGCACGGGTCATCTGCAGGAACGAGAAGAACGCGCAGACCGCGTCCCAGCTCTCCGGGCCGGTCTCCCAGTACCGCACATCCGCTTGCACGAACTCGGCGCCCGGGACCTGGGCACGGGCGATCCGGACCATCTCCCCGGATACGTCGAGGCCGGTCACCCGGTGACCCGCCGCGGCGAGGTCCGCGGCGACCGGGCGGCCGGTGCCACTGCCCAGGTCGAGCACGCGCGCACCGGCCGGCAGCACCGCCAGCAGGCCCCGCACCGCGCGTCCGGCCACCGGGCGCGGCCCGAACGCCGCCTCGTAGTCCGCGCCGATCGCGTCGAACACTTCCGCCGGATCGGTTCCGCTCATCCTGGTCTCCCCTCGTCGCCGGAGGAGATCACGTTATCCCGCCCAGATCCCGCGCACATGCCGGATGTGGCGATCCATCAGGGCCTGGGCGCCGTCCGCGTCGCGAGCTTCCAGCAGGTCCAGCAGCTGGGCGTGCTCGGCGGAGGAAGGCACCAGCTCCTCGCGCTCGGCCAGCCGGCGCAGTCCGTAGATCCGGGAACGGGCACGCAGCGAGCGGACCACCTCGACCAGCTGCGGATTGCCCGCCTCGGCAAGCAGCATCAGGTGGAACTGCATGTCCGTGGCGACGTGCGCGATCAGGTCGTGCTCGACGGCCGCGCGTTCGATCCCCGCGGCCAGAGGACGCAGCCGGGCCAGCACCTGCGGGTCCACCCCGGTCTCGGCGAGCCTGCGGACCGTGGGCACCTCGATCAGCGCACGCAGCTCACTGAGGTCGTCCAGGTCCTTTTCGGACGGTTCGGTGACCCGGAAACCCTTGTTGCGCACCGTGTCCACCAGGCCTTCCTTGACCAGGTCGAGCATGGCCTCGCGGACCGGGGTGGCCGAGACGCCGAACTGCGCGGCCAGGTGCGGCGCGGAGTGCACGGCCCCGGGACGCAGCTCACCGGAGATCACCGCCGCGCGCAGCGTTTCGGTGATCCGCTCGCGAAGGTTGCGCGGCACCCCGAACGACGGCAGGACCAGCGGCGGCTGTTCCTCGGTCACGATCCCTCCCCGAGCGCGGCCCGGTAGGTGGCCGCGGCGACCACGAGATCCTCCCACGCCATCCCCACGCTCTTGAACAACCGGGGCCCGCCCGTCGCGTGCGCCCGCCCACGGACCAGGTCGGCGAGCGGGACCAGATCCGGCTCGGCGAGCGCCCCGGATCGCACGGCCTGCACCACGTCACCGGCCTCCCGCAGCGCGGCGGCGGTCGTCTCGACGACCACCGTGGCACGCCGGGCCGTGGTGTCGTCGACCTCGCGGGCATCCGGTTCGTGCGAACCGACGGCGACCACCGTGGCGTGTTCCGGCAGCAGCGCGCCGTCGAACAACGGGGTCCGCGCGGTGGTGCAGCAGGCGACGAGATCAGCCTTGGCGACGTCGGCGGACGTGCCGGCCCGGGCGGACAGTTCGCCGTACTTGTCCGCGAAGTCCTGCGTCCGCACCGGATCCCGGCCGACCACGACCAGTTCCCGCACCGGCCGCACGGCGCGCAACGCGGCGACATGACTGTGCGCCTGCGGGCCGGTGCCGAACACCACGAGCCGGGAGGCGTCGGGTTCGGCCAGCGCTCCGGCCGCGACGGCGGACACGGCCGCGGTGCGCACCGAGGTGATCGCGACCCCGTCCAGCAGGGCCAGCGGACTCAGCGTCGCACCGTCGAGCAGCAGGTAGTGCCCCTGGACGCGAGGCAGCCCCCGGGCCGGGTTGCCCGGCGCGACCGAGGCCACCTTGACCCCGGTGAACCCGGCCCACGAGGCGGGCATGAGCAGCAGCTGCCCGGCCGGTACCCCGACCACCGACCGGGCCGGATCGGCGTCCGGGTCGAGTCCGCCGAGCAGCGCCGCACGCAGGGCGTCGATGGCCAGGTGCATCGCCGGTTCGGCATCGAGGAGCTTCACAGCCGGAATCCTGCCGGGAACGGGTCGTCGGGATCAAGGAAGTACTGCGCGGTCCCCGTCAGCCAGGCGCGTCCGGTGATGGCGGGCACCACCGCGGGGCGGCCCGCCACGGTGGTCTCCTCCAGCAACCGGCCGGTGAACGCGGTGCCGAGGAACGACTCGTTGCGGAAATCCGTCTGCAACGGGAGTTCCCCGCGCGCGTGCAGCTGCGCCATCCGCGCGCTGGTGCCGGTGCCGCAGGGCGACCGGTCGAACCAGCCGGGGTGGATGGCCATCGCGTGCCGGGAATGCCGCGCGGTGGACCCCGGGGCGGCGAGGTACACGTGGTGGCAGCCGGCGATCTCCGGATTCTCCGGGTGCACCGGCCGGTCTCGCTCGGTCACTGCGTCCATAATGGACAGTGCCGCGGTCAGCATCCGCTGCTTTTCCCCGCGGTCGAACGGGATCCCGAGCTGCTCAAGCTCCACAATGGCGTAGAAGTTCCCACCGAAGGCCAGGTCGTAACGCACCGGGCCGAGCCCGGGCACGGCCACCTCACGATCCAGCCCGACCGCGAAGGAGGCCACGTTGCGCAGCGTCACCGACCGGGCCACCCCGTCCTCGACCGCGACCCGCGCGAGCACCAGCCCGGCCGGGGTGTCCAGGCGGATCTCGGTGACCGGCTCGTGGACCTCCACCATCCCGGTCTCCACCAGCACCGTGGCGACGCCGATGGTTCCGTGCCCGCACATCGGCAGGCAGCCGGAGACCTCGATGAACAGCACGCCCCAGTCGGCGTCCGGACGGGTGGGCGGCTGCAGGATCGCACCGCTCATCGCGGAATGCCCGCGCGGCTCCTCCATCAGCAGGGTGCGCAGGTGGTCGAGATGCTGCATGAAGTACTGCCGCCGCTCGGCCATGCTCGCCCCCGGCAGCATGCCCACCCCGCCGGTGATCACCCGGGTGGGCATCCCCTCGGTGTGCGAATCGACCGCATGGAACACCCGTTTCGCCCGCATGGTCTAGGAAAGTCCTTCCTCAAGTGCCCGGACGGTCGCCTCCCGCACCAGCTTGTCCTGTTCCGCGGTCAACGGCACCCGTGGCGGCCGGCAAGGCCCACCGTACCGGCCGGCCAGATCCATGCTCAGCTTGATCGCCTGGACGAATTCGGTCTTCGAATCCCAGCGCAGCAGCGGATGCAGCGACCGATAGAGCGGCAAGGCCGTGGCGAGATCACCCGCCGTCGCAGCGGCCCACAGGTCGATGGACGCCTTCGGGAGCGCGTTCGGGTACCCGGAGACCCAGCCGACCGCGCCGCCGATGGCCAGTTCGAGCGCCACGTCGTCGGCCCCGCACAGCACGTCGAGGCCCGGCGCCAGCTCGGCGATCTGGTAAGTGCGCCGGACATCGCCGGAAAACTCTTTCACACCCTTGATCAAACCCTCGTGGTACAGCTCCGCCAGCAGCTCGGGCACGAGATCGACCTTGGTGTCGAACGGGTTGTTGTAGGCCACGATCGGCAACCCGGCCTTGGCGACCTCCCGGTAGTGCGCCACCACCGACCGGTCGTCCGCGCGAAAGGCGTTGGGCGGCAACAACATCACCGCGGCGCAGCCCGCCTCGGCCGCGTCCTCGGCCCAGCGCCGCGCCTCCACGGCCCCGTACGCCGCAACACCCGGCATCACCGAGAAACCCTCCGGCGCCGCGGCGACCGCGACCTGGACCACCCGGGAGCGTTCTTCCGGGGTCAACGTCTGGTACTCGCCGAGTGAACCGTTCGGGGTCACGCCGTGGCAGCCGTTCGCCGCCAGCCACGAGACGTGCTCACTGTAAGTGTCGAAGTCCGGTGCCAACGTGCCGTTCGCGGCTTCCCGGAACGGAAGCGCAGTCGCCACCAGCACGCCGTGCCATGGCTTTTCGCGGTCTGTCATGAGCCCTCCCTGGGACGGTGTCCGGCTCACCCATCGTGCCATGTGTTATGTGACATTGTACAGAGCTGGGACCGGACTGCCTGCCGTGCGCGGCAGGTCGCACCGCTTAGATACAAGCTAAGATGCATGCTACCGTCGCCGTCGTGACCGAACCCCGCGTGCCCGCCGCCGATCGCGCCTACCTCCTGACCAAGGAACTCGTCCTGACCGGCGAACTGCCCGGTGGGCACCTGTTCAGCGAGGGCGAGATCGCCGAACGCCTCGGCGTCAGCCGGACCCCGGTGCGCGAAGCCTTCCTGCGGCTGCAGGTCGAAGGCCTGCTCAACCTGATCCCCAAGCGGGGCGCCGTAGTGGTCCCGGTACCGCCAGGCGAGGCCGAGGACGTGCTCGACGCACGGGAGGCCGTGGAAACGTCCGCAGTCCGCAGGCTGGCCCGCCGCCCGGAGCTGATCCCCGGCGCGCTCACCGAGTTGCACCGCGTCCTCGACGCCCAGCGGCGACACGCCGAAGCCGATGACCTACACGCCTTCGCCGAGGCCGACGAACTCTTCCACCGCACGATCGTCGCCGCCGGCGGGAACGCCTTGCTGCTGGACTTCTACGCCACCCTCGCAGATCGCCAGCGGCGCATGAACGTACACGCCCTCAGCCCGATCCGCGGCCAGCTCCCGGAGATCGTCGGGGAACACGAGCACCTGCTGCGCATCATCACCGCGGCCGACACCGAGGCCGGTGCGTTCGCCCCCGCGCTGCGTGCGCACTTGGACCGGGTACACCGCCGATGACCGCCGGGCCTGGTTTTCGGTGGCCACCACGGGGACCCGGGCGCATGTCCTTGGCGACCGGGTGCGCGGATTTCCCCGCACACCCACCTCCGGTGACCACAACCAGCACGGAGACGGACTCGTGTCGGCCGTTGCTCACACACCGCAGCCATCAAGGAACGATCAGCACACCCCACCGGAGACCCCGCCCCCGAAATCCCCACTTGAACCAGGTGCACCACCGATGAGCACAGCCACCCCGCCGACCACCCGGACAACCTGGTTCCCCGCCGCCGCCGCGGTGTTCGTGTGCGGCTGGGGCGGTAACCAGTTCACCCCGCTGCTGGTGATGTACCAGGCCGCGGGCTACTCGGCCTTCACCGTCGACGCGCTGCTCGGCGCGTATGTGCTCGGCCTGGTGCCCGGGCTGCTGGTGTCCGGCGGCCTGTCCACCCGGTTCGGACGACGGCCGGTGATGCTCGCGGGCACGGTGTGCTCGCTGGTGGCGAGCGGGCTGATCGCGCTCGGGCCGTTCGGGGCGGGGTGGATCGCGGCCGGCCGGTTCCTCACCGGGGTGGCGGTCGCGGTCGCGATGGCGGTCGGCTCCACCTGGATCAAGGAGCTGGCCGACCTCGACCCGCGGGCCACCCCGGACGTCGGCACCCGCCGCGCGGCGCTGTGCCTCACCCTCGGGCTCGGCGCCGGCCCTGGAGTCGCCGGGGTACTCGCCCAGTGGGGACCATGGCCGATGATCCTGCCCTATTTCGTCCATATTGGACTGATTCTGACCGCCTTGCCGTTCGCCGCGCGCGGCAAGGAGACCCTCCGCCTTGACGCGCTTCGGACGCCGGCGCGGCGCGGACTGCCCGGCACCACAAGGCATCCCCGTTTCCGGCGGGTGATCGTGCCGTCCGCGCCATGGATTTTCGGCTCGTGCGGTATCGCTTACGCCGTCATGCCGCAGCTCGTGCACGACCGTCTCGGCTCATGGTCCCTCGGCTACTCGACGCTGCTCACGGTCTGCGCCATCGGCGCCGGCGTCGGAATCCAGCCGATCGCGAAACGCGTGGACCGGACGAACAGCGCCCGCGCGATCCTCACCGGGATGACCGTGATGTGCGCCGGACTCGCGATGAGCGCCGTCACGGCCGCAGAACGTTCACCTTGGCTCGCACTACTGACCGCACTCGTCCTCGGCACCGCGTACGGCATCGTGGTCGTTTCCGGCCTGCTGGAACTGCAGCGACTCGCCCAGCCGACCGAAATCGCCGAGCTGACCGGCATCTTCTACGCGCTGGCCTATCTCGGTTTCCTTCTTCCGTCACTACTGGCCGCACTCGAGGGAGCAGCCGGATACCCCATGCTGCTGGGCTGCCTCGCCGTACTGGCACTCGGCGGCACGGCCGTGATCGCCCGGCATTCCCGACGGCACCTGCCCACCGGATGGAACATCCATTGTGGACCCAAGGTTCAAACCGAGTAGTTCCGTCAGGGGCGGGAACGACTGGCCGTGGCAGCAGTACAAGTCACCCGGCACGGCGACCTTCATCGGCCATCCGGGCCGGTTTCGCCGGGCGGTGCTCGACACGATCCCCAGATCAGGCGACCGCTCCTCCCCTCGCCGCCGCATGGCAGGCGCCGAAACCCTCGGCACGGACCGCGATCCGGCCCGATTCGACCCGGATGGCGGTTTCCGTCGCGTCGCTCACCGCGGAGACGCCGGCGGCGGCAGCGATCTCACCGGTCTCGTCGACCACCACCCGCAGCCGCGGCCACGCGTGTTCCGGGCACGACTGACGGAGCAAGCCGCGCAGATCGGCGAGCACGAGGGCGACCAGTGGCACCAGCTCACCGGGCTGCCCGGTGACCACGACCAGCGTCACGTCGTCGGTGGTGAACGCGGCGCGCACGGCTTCCTCGATCGCGGACAGGCGGTGCAGGCCGAGCACCGCCACCACCCCGTCGCCGTCGAGGCGGACCGGCTGCGCACGCAGCGCGTCGAACGCTTTCGGCGGCGCCCACGCCTCCCCCGCGGCCCGCGCCTGCGGCACGATCGGCGGAGTCGGCCAGCTGTCCTCGAATCGCAGCGACGGCAACGCCTCGCACGCACGCACCACATTGAACGGCTCACCGAAGCCGGGCGCGGCAGCAGCGAGCTGACTCGCGCCGTGCAGCAGCGTGAATGCCGCCTCGGCCACCCGGACCAGTCGCCCGTCCATCCGTTCCGGCGGGGACAGACGTTCCATGGCCAAGCCGAACACGATCGCATCGAACCGCAGGAGCTGCGCGTAGGGCCGGTGGGTCAGCTCGTCGGCGAGAATCTCCGGGAGCAGCTCCACCCCCAGCCGCGCGGCGGGGTCGGTCGCCAGCGGCAGCCGCGCCACCCAAGTGCGGGCCAGCGCGCCCAGCACGTCCCCCGCGGTGAGCGAACGGTACGGCCCCGGCGGCTCGGCCGCGGACCGTTCCGCCTCCTCCGCGAGCACGGCGAAGTACAGCGCGCGCTTACCCGGGAAGTTGGAGTAGACGGCCCCGCGCGTCAGCTCCGCCCGCTGGGCGATCACGTCGATCTTCGCCTCCCGAAACCCCCGTTCGGTGAACTCCTCCCGCGCCGCGCCGAGCACCTTCGCCCGGTTGCGCTCCTGCGTTTCCGCCCTGGTCAGCCGGGCCATGTGGGTCCTCCGATCTCCTCGGCGGCAGACTAGCGTTCGCATGTATATGATGAGATCATCTGAACTCACCATCTGAATGACCGGTTGTCTGCTCACCCCCATCCGGATGACCCGGACCGAACTCCCCGGAGATGCCCGTGCCCGCTGACTTCAGAGCTGACGAACCCGCACCATCCGAACCCTCCGGCGGCTCACGCCCCAGTTCCACGCTCCAGGACGGCGAGCAGTCCGGCTCCACGCCATCCGGCCCCGCGCCCCAAGCCTCGGAATCCCCCAGCTCGGACCTGCCGCCCAAGACTTCACCCGACCCGGCGACCTCTCTGCCCGCCGATCCCGACCCCGGCAGCACCAGCCCCGAGACCCCCCGCCCGACGTCCACCGCCGGCTCGCACAACCCCACGCCCTCGCGCCCCGCCCCGGACGTTCCCGAGATCAACCTGGCCGACCCCGCCGTGATCACCGATCCGTTCACCACCTACGGACGCGCGCGGGAACAGGGACCGGTGGCCCGGCTCAGCGGACCGGGGTTCGGCCCGGTGTGGGTGCTGACGCGGCACGCCGAGGCGCGCGCGATGCTCACCGATCCGCGGTTCGCGCTCGGGGCGGGCACCTTCCAGCCGCTCGACGTGCCCGAGCACTGCCGTCCGTATATGCGGACCATGCAGGAAATGGAGGGCGAACCGCATGCCCGCCTCCGCCGGCTGACCGCACCGGCGTTCGCGGCGCGGCGGGCGCTGGCGTTCCGGCCTCGGATCGACCGCGTGGTGGCCCGGCTGCTCGACGCCCTGCCCGCGCACGAGCCGGTGGACCTGATCACCGCGTTCGCGCAGCCGTTGCCGATGGAGGTGATCTGCGAACTGGCCGGCGTCCCGGAGGCCGACCGGCCGAGCTGGCACGAGTACGGCTCGAACGTGGTCCGCGGCTCCGGCGAAGGATTCGCCACCGCCGTCCCCGGGATCATCGACGGCGCACGAGACCTCGTCGCACACCCGGACAGCGAGCTGCTGCGCCACCTCACCGAGGACGCGGGGCTGACCGGCCAGGAGACCGTGGCCCTCGTCTGGCAGCTCGTGCTCGCCGGGCAGACTCCGGCGAATTTCCTGGCCAACGCCGTAGATGCGCTGATCACCTACCCCGATCAGCTGGACGTGCTCCGAGCCGAACCACACCAGTGGCCGAACGCGGTGGACGAGCTGATGCGCTGGTGCGGCTCGCAGCTGCTGACCATTCCCCGGCGCGCAACCCAGGACGTCGAGCTGTACGGCGTCACCGTCCGCGAAGGCGAGCAGGTGACCGTGTCGATCGCGGCGGCGAACCGGGACCCGCGGGTGTTCCCTGAGCCGGACCGGCTGGACGTACGCCGGGCAGCGGGCGGGCACCTCGGGTTCGCCTACGGTCCGCACTTCTGCCTCGGCGCCTCGTTCGCCCGCGTTCAGATCGAGGTCGCGCTCACCGCGTTGTTCGACCGGTTCCGCACGCTGCGCACGCTCGAAGCGCGGCGGGCCCCGGACCCGGGCACCTGGCGGCTGGCCACGCTGCAGGTGTCCGGCTAGCGCCCCGATCGGGTGAGGTCCGCGGGCCGAAACCCACGCCCGGCGTTACCGTGCCCCCGGTCGGCACATACCCGGGAGGAACGTATGTCCGCATTCCAGACTCCACCCGTGCTCGGCCTGGCCGTGCTGGATCCCCGGCGGGCGTGGCCACTGGTCGCCACGCGCGGTGCGCTGGCCGTGGTCTTCGGCGTGTTCGCGCTCGTCTGGCCCGGCGTCACCGTGCTGGCGCTGGCGGTACTGTTCGGCATCTACGCACTGGTCGACGGATTCGGCGCGATCGTCCAGGCGTTCCGGCCAGGCGACGGCACGCACCGCCTCGCGCACGCGTTACTGGGGCTGCTGGGGCTCGCGGCCGGGGTGCTCGTGCTCGTCTGGCCCGCGCTCACCGTGCTGGCGCTCGCGACGTTCGCCGGCGTGTGGGCGGTGGTCACTGGCGTCGCCGAGATCGTGGCCGCGATCCGGCTGCGCAAGCAGATCACCGGGGAGGCCTTCCTCATCGTGGCCGGGCTGGTGGCCGTGGTCGCCGGGGTGCTGGTACTGGTGCGCCCGATCGCCGGGGTGGTCGGAATCGCGATCTTGCTCGGCTGCTACGCGCTGCTGCATGGGATCGTGCTCGTCGTGCTGGCATTTCGGTTGCGCCGGCTGGCGAAATCCGAGCCAGCGGAAGAGCCCGGGTAGCGAGACAATCGGAGGCGACGAGCAGCCCGGCGGCGGAGGGATCGGTGATGACACAGTACCCGCGTGGTGAATACGGGCAGGATGTCCGCCCCGGTGTGGACGCGGCCAGGCTTTGGGCGGGCGGAGTCGCGACCGCGGTGGTCGCGGCCCTGGTCGCGTTCGTCGGCCTGCTGATCGCCCGGGGCCTGTTCGATGTGCCCGTACTGGCCCCGAAGGGCGACGGTATCTGGGGCAACGCGAGCACCACCACGTACACGATCGCAGCCGCCCTTGCCGCGCTCCTGGCCACCGGGCTGATGCACCTGCTCAGCGTCGCCACCCCGGCTCCCGGCCAGTTCTTCGGCTGGATCATGGTGCTGGTGACACTGATCGCGGTCGTCCTCCCGCTCACCCTCACCGTGGAGCGGAGCGCGAAAATCGCGACCGCGGCGATCAACCTCGTGATCGGCCTAGTGATCGCGCTCGTGGTGAGCAGCATGGCGGCGAACGCACGCACCCTGCACCGGCACAAGACCGGCCGCCGGGAGCCACCGCCGCCGACCCGGCAGCAGCCGCCTTCCTCGTACTACGACAGCTGAACCGGGCACCTCACGCGAGTGCACCGAGCCCCCGGGGCCGAATCCGCTCGGCCTCGGCATCATGACCTCCTGCCTTCGGTCACGCGCCGAGCACTCCGGGCAGACCGCCCGGCAAGAACCGCAAGTTCCGGTCCGCAAGCCAACCGCGAAACGGCTGCGAGCACCTCACGAACGAACCCGCGCTGGCGAGCCCCGCTCACCCGTCCACTGCCAGACTGTCCACTAGCGACACAACCAGCCCACCGCGCACAGTGAATCGTCGCCGCACCCTCATGGCCGAAGGAACACCGCGTTCCTGGCCCGGCACCGTGTTTGCCGGGCCCCGTCGGCTGAACGCTCGGGCCGAATCCGACTCGATCTCGACAGCCTGACCTCACCCCCCGTGCCGGGACGGCGCGCCGAACGCCCCGCCCGGCTTCACCCGGCAGCGACGCCGGACCGCGAGCGCCGACTTCGGCACTCGACCCCAGCACAAACCGCAGATTCCGATGGCAGCGCCCACCCCGAACACCCACCCGACTGTCCACTAACGACGCAGCCGGCCGCTGAGGAGTAACGCGGACCGGGCACAGTGAATCGTCACAGCCCACTTCGACATGACCTGAATCACACTCCCGCCGAAAACCATCCGGCCGAACGCGGCGTCTAGCCGGATATGAACGAGGTTCGAGCGCATCGCCGGTCCGGCGTGGCATCGTGGATCACAAGCCAGGCAACGAGTCTGGCCTGCCGCCGGACGTCGCGGGTCGCCGCCGTGTCCGGGGCGATCGGGCTCGTGCTGCTCGGGCTGCTCGATCTCGCCTACCGCAGCAGGTTCGGCGACCTGCAAAGTTTCTACCAGGCAACATTGGCCTGGCTGCATGGACTGGACCCGTACGGGCAACTGCCGGTGACCTACGCCGGCCCGACCCCCGGCTTCATCTACCCGCCGTTCGCCCTGCTGCCGTTGTCCGTCCTCGCCGCGCTGCCGTTCCCGGCCGCCGCCGTGCTCAGTGTGCTGGTTTCCTTGTCCTGCTTGGGTTTCACCGTCTTCCTGGTACTGCGGCGAGTCTGGCCGGACGGCGGCACCCGGGGCTGCCTGAACGTCACCATCGCGGTGCTGCCGATCCTGCTGCTGCTCGAACCGGTGCGCAACACCGTCGGGCAGGGACAGATCAACCTCCTGCTGATGGCGCTGGTGGCCGCGGACTTCCTGGTCGAGAATCCGCGATGGCCGCGGGGAATGCTGATCGGGATCGCCGCGGCAATCAAGATCACCCCGGCCGCCTTCGTGCTCTTTTTCCTGGTACGCAAGGACTTCCGTTCCTCCTTGACCGCCGCGGGCACCGCGGCCGCCGTCACCGGCGGAATGGCCCTGCTGATGCCGGAGGAGTCGAAACGGTTCTTCTTCGGCGGCGTGCTCAACGGGCCCGCCGGAATCGTCAACCGGGACAACCAGACCATCTCCGCCGCGCTCAACCGGCTCGGCCTGCACGGCGTCTGGCACCACTCGGCCTGGATCGTGCTGGCGGCACTGGTCCTGGTGGCGGCAGTGCTGATCATGCGGCGCTCCAGCACCGAAATCGGCATGCTCGCGGGCGCCGCGGCCGCGTTGCTGCTTTCCCCGCTCTCCTGGACCGCGCACTGGGTGTGGGTGGCCCCCGCGCTGGTGGCGCTCGCGGCCGGCGTGCTGCCTTCCCACGGGTTCCGTCCACTGAGGACTGCAGACCGGCGTATCCGGCTGCTGCTCACCTGCTCCGCGCTGCTACTGCTCGGCCCGCAGATTCTCACCCCGGCCGAGGGGCCTTGGGTGGGATGGCAGCTGATCGTGGCGAACACCTACCCGTTGGTCACTGTCGCAGTGCTGCTGACCGCTGCGTACCGGACACACCGCGCCGCCGTCCTCACACCGATTCGGCCAACCCCAGCCCGTCCCGAACCGATAGCCGAGTCACGCCGAAGCGAAGGTCGACGCCCCTCGGGCACCGGCCATACAACCACTCCAATATGTAACGCACCGTATGGAACTCGCCCACCCCTTTGGGCGGTCGCGGTCGAGGGTGCGACCGCGTTAACTGGATCTCGGCAGTGTTGACGCTGAGAGGAAGTGCCGCACGGGTGAGGCCGGCCGCCTCTATACCGGTGACCTGTTCACGAAGGTTGTCTGGCAGGGCGCGTTCCGGGTGGCTGAGATCACACACCGGGCCGGGCTGGCGGTATGCTCGCGCTGCGGCACTTCTACGCCTCGACCCTGCTGTCCCGATCGGTCTCGATCAAGGAGCTGGCCGAGTACCTGGGGCACGCCGACGCGGTCTTCACCCTCCGGACGTACACCCACCTCGTCCCGTCGAGCCATGAGCGCGCTCGGCAGGCCGTTGACGCCGTTTTCGGGCGGCCTGGTGCTGATGAAGGCCTGGACGCGGCATCACCTTAGACCAAGGCGTTCCTGCGAAGAGACGGTTCGATCAACACTCTTTCACCCGAAACACCACGCGTCGACGAAGCGACTACCTGACATGCGTAAACGGGAGCGAGCAGCCGTCGGGTTGGTGATCGCCTTCCCCGCTGCTGTGGCGGCTTGGGGAGTGATCGCCAGGTTGGGAGAGAACTGGTGGGCTGCGGCCGGCCAGTGGGTTGGCGGCGTAGGTTCCATCGTCGCTGCCGCAGCAGCCTTCTGGATCGCTACTCACGGCTGGTCGTTGTCCGAGCGAGAACGACAGGAAAGCCTCCGAGACCAGGCGAGGTTGGTCAAGGTGACGTACTTACCGATAGCTGGTTTGCACGGCCAAGTACAAATCGAGAACAGAAACTCGACACACATCAACGACGTACACCTGGAGAGCTTGACGGTTGGCGCACACTATTCGCCCGGCAAGTGGCTTGCGGGCAGCCCTCACAACCCTGCAGTGCGCGAGGAACTACCACTTCAGGCCGCTCGGGACCTCGGAGGACGGGCAGTACGCAGCATTGAGGTCTACTACCTCGACGTTGACGGATCGGTGTCCGTCGCGGAGGAACCACCGGCCCCCACGATCTCGTACACAGATGGCGCGGGACGGCCGTGGTTGCGCACCGGTTCCGAAGAACCGGTGCCCTACGTGGGCACTACCTAGATCAACCGGAGTCCGGACGGCCTGGTGCCAGTGACGGCCTGGAAGCGGCCTGATCATGGACCACCAGGCTCGCCCGAACTACCGAATCAAGATCAACTTAGCCCTTGAGCAGGGCACGCGCCATCACGATCCGCTGAATCTGGTTCGTCCCTTCATAAATCTGGGTGATCTTCGCGTCCCGCATCATGCGTTCCAGAGGGAAGTCGCGGGTGTAGCCGTAGCCGCCGAGGAGCTGGACCGCGTCGGTGGTCACGCTCATCGCCACGTCCGAGGCGTGGCACTTCGCGGCGGCGCCGAAGAAGGACAGGTCCGCGTCGCCCCGTTCGGACTTCGCGGCGGCGGTGTAGACCATCTGGCGGGCGGTCTCCACGGCCATCGCCATGTCCGCGAGCATGAACTGGATGCCTTGGAAATCGGCGATGTGCTTGCCGAACTGCTTGCGCTCCTTGACATACGCCAGCGCGTGATCCAGCGCGCCCTGCGCGATGCCCACCGCTTGGGCGCCGATCGTCACCCGGGTGTGGTCGAGGGTGCGCAGGGCGATCTTCAGGCCCTGGCCGAGTTCGCCGACCAGGCGGTCGCCGGGGATGCGCACGTTCTCGAACAGCAGCTCACGCGTCGGCGAGCCCTTGATGCCCAGCTTCCTTTCCTTGGCGCCGAACGAGAAGCCCTCGTCGGACTTCTCCACCACGAACGCGCTCACGTTCCCGCCGCGGGGGCCGTCCGGGTCGGTCACCGCGAGCACCGTGTAGTACTCCGACACCCCGGCGTTGGTGATCCACGACTTCTGTCCATTGAGGACCCAGTCGTCACCGGACCGCTTGGCCCGGCAGCGCATCGACGCGGTGTCCGAGCCGGCGTCGCGTTCGGACAGTCCATACGAGAATCCGGCGGCCCCCGAGGCCAGTGGCGGCAGGTACTTCGCCTTCACCTCCTCGTTCGCGGCCAGGATCAGCGGCAGGCTGCCCAGTTTGTTCACCGCCGGGATGAGCGAGGACGCCGCGCACACCCGCGCGACCTCCTCGATCACGATGCAGGTGGCCAGCGCGTCCGCACCGGCGCCGCCGTACTGCTCCGGCACGTGCGGGGCGTGGAAATCGGCGGCGACCAGTGCGTCGTAGGACGCCTTCGGGAACTCCGAGCGCTCGTCGGCCTCGGCGGCGTGCGGCGCGATCTGCTCCTCGGCGAGGGCGCGGACCGCCTCACGGATCGCCTCGTGGTCCTCGTTGATCTTGAACAGGTCGAAAGTCATCAGGTACTCCTCGAAGGATCAGGCGTAGGTGTAGAAGCCGCGACCGGTCTTGCGGCCCAGCAGGCCGGCGTCGACCATCCGCGCCAGCAGCGGCGGCGGGGCGTACAGCGGCTCCTTGAACTCCTCGTACAGCGATTCCGCGACCGCCTTGGTGGTGTCCAGCCCGATCAGGTCGGCCAGCGCCAGCGGGCCCTGCGGATGCGCGGCACCCCGCACCAGGCCCTCGTCGATGGCCTCCTTGGTGGCGAATCCGGACTCCAGCATGCGCACCGCGGACAGGATGAACGGGATCAGCAGCGCGTTGACCACGAACCCGGAGCGGTCCTGGCACAGGATCGCGTGCTTGCCCAGCTGGTCCTCGGCGAACGCGCGCGCCCGCGCGGTGGTCTCCTCCGAGGTCAGCAGCGAGGGCACCAGCTCGACCAGCGGCAGCACCGGCACCGGATTGAAGAAGTGCACGCCGAGCACCTGCGCCGGACGTTTCGTCGCGGTGCCCAGCTTCATGATCGGGATCGACGAGGTGTTGGAGGCCAGCACGGCGTCCGGCGCGGTGACGATCTCGTCCAGCTTGGCGAACAGCTCCCGCTTGACCGCCTCGTTCTCCACGATGGCCTCGACCACCAGCGTGCGGTCGGCCAGCTCGCCGAGGTCCTCGGCGACCCGGATCCGGCCCAGCACCTCGGCCGCCGAGTCGATCCGGCCCTTCTTCTCCGCCCGCGCCAGGGAGGTCTCCAGCCGGGCCCGGCCCGCGTCGGCCGCGGCGCGGCTCGACTCGACCGCGACCACGTCCAGCCCGGCCCGGGCGCACACCTCGGCGATCCCTGCCCCCATCTGCCCGCATCCGACCACGCCGACGAGCTCCACGCGCCGTCTCCTCTCCGCTGTACCGGTACTTGGTTCCACTGTTACGGTACTCAGTATCAGCCGGGAACGGAAGGCGGTCGCTCCCGGTGCCGGGGCACGGGTGCGGGAGGAGGGATCGGGATGCCGGCGAAACCGGCCCGCCGGCGGCTCACCGAAGCCGCCTTCGAGCTGTTCGAGGAGCGCGGCTACGACCAGACCACGGTGGACGACATCACCGAGCGGGCAGGCGTCGGGCGGACCACCTTCTTCCGCGCCTTCCGGTTCAAGGACGAGGTGATCTTCCCCGACCACGAGGTGCTGCTGAGCGCGATCGGGAACCGGCTGGAGGGCGCGGACCCGCCGACCGCGCTGGTCGCGGTGATCGAGGCCGCCCGGCTGGTGCTGCGGCACTACGTCGCGGAGGGCGATCTCGCGCTCGCGCGTTACCGGCTGACCCGCCGCGTGCCCGCGTTGCGCGCGCGGGAGATCGCCGGCACCCAGCAGTATCAGCAGCTGTTCCGCGACTTCATGCACTGCAGCCTGGGCGGCGGCGAGGACACCGCGCTCCGCGCCGAACTGCTGGCCGCGGCCGTGGTCACCGCGCACAACCACGTTCTGCGCCGCTGGCTGCGCGGGCAGGTGGAGAACCCGGAGGCGGAGTTCGACGCCGCGATGGCCGACACCGTCGCCTTGTTCGGCGCGCGTGCGGACGAGCCGGAGACCACGGTGATCGCGTTCCGCACCGGCAAGGACCTCTCCGCCGTGCTCCCCGGCCTGCGCCGCCTGCTCGGCAACGACGGGACGCCCGGCTGATCAGTCCACAGTGGAGGGAACCCGGCGCGGGAACCACGGCACCACCGGCGAAGTACGGCGCTGGTACCGCGCGTACTCCGGATATCGTCCGCGGGTGATGCTCTCGGTGAAGATCGTGGACCCGACGAACAGCGCGGTCAGCAGGAGCGCCCCGGCCACGGTCCAGGTGAGCGCGCCGGCCGCGGCGACGCCGAACCCGGCGACCAGCCACCACTGTGCCTGTTCGAAGAAGAAGTTCGGGTGCCGGGAGAACCGGAACAGCCCGGTCTGCCGGAACCGCGGATCGGGAACGCGCCCGGCCGCCTGTTCGGCGGCCTTCCAGCGGTGGAAATCCCACTGCTGCTGATCGGCGACGGTCTCCCCCGCCAGGCAGGCGAGGAAGGCGAGCGCGAGCAGCACGTCGGCCACCCCGAACGGCGTCCGGTGCTCCAGTGCGGTCCACGCGGGCACCGCGATCAGCAGCAGAATCCCGTTCTGGAACAGGGTGATGAAGAACAGGTTGAACACCTGGAACCACCACGGCGCCATCCGCCCGCGCAGGATCGCCCAGCGGTAGTCCTCGCCGCCCCGCGCGTATCCGCCTTTACGGCCGAAGTTGAACGTCAGCCGCGCGCCCCACAACGCCACGAGCACGAACAGGACGTTCAGCCGTGGGTCCGCGAAACCCGCGTGGCCGGCGAAGATCCCGGCGTAGGCCACCGGCACGAGCGACCAGATCCGGTCCACCCAGGAGTACTCGCGGGTGAGCACCGAAAGCAGCCAGCAGCCGGCGCAGACCGCCCCGAAGACCCACAGGCAGACCTGGAACGCGTTCATGAGCGGGACTTTACGCGCCGCGCGGCACCTGTTCGGAGGCTCGCCGAGTCAGCACCAGCGCGTCGCCGTCGGTGATCGCGACGGTGTGTTCGGAGTGCGCCGTGCGCGAACCGTCGGCCGAGCGGATGGTCCAGCCGTCCGGGTCGTAGACGATCTTGTCGGTCGTGCGCGCGAGCCAGGGTTCGAGCGCGAGGGTCAGCCCGGGCCGGAGCTTCATACCGCGCCCGGCCTGACCTTTGTTGGACACATGCGGGTCGCCGTGCATGGTGCGGCCGATCCCGTGCCCGCCGAACTCGGTGTTGACCGGGTAGCCGTACGCGCGGGCGACACCCCAGATCGCGGCCGAGATGTCGCCGAGCCGGTTGCCCGGGCGCGCCACCTCGATCGCCGCTTCCAGCGCCTCCTCGGTGGCGCGGATGATCCGCTGGTCCTCCTGCGCCGGGGTGCCGACGATCACCGTGCGCGCCGAATCGGCCGCCCACCCGTCGATGGTGACCGCGAAGTCCGCGGTCAGCACGTCGCCGTCGCGCAGGATGTAGTCGTGCGGGAGGCCGTGCAGCACGGCGTCGTTGACGGCCAGGCAGAGGACGTTGCGGAACGGCCCCCGGCCGAAGGAGGGCGAGTAGTCCCAGTAACACGACACGGCCCCGCGCTGCTTGATCATGTCCCGCACGTGGTGTTCCAGATCCAGCAGGTTGACGCCCACGTCCGCGAGCCGGCCGACCTCCGAGAGCACCTCGGCGACGAACCGCCCGGTCACGTGCATGCGGTCGATCTCCGCAGGCGTCTTCAGCTCGATCACGGCTGCCTCACGTTCGATATCGGTATAGTTATACCGCTGACAGTAGCACGGTGCCGGGATAGAAATACCAGTCCGGTCACCGAGCCCGGCCTAGGCTGTCCGGTATGAATCTCCCGCTGCGGCAGCGTGGTATCGACGTCTTCTTCGCGATCGCGTTCAGCGTCTTCACGGTCACCTCGCTGATCAGCGACCTGCTGCCCACCCTGGGCGTCGGCTTCTCCCGAAGTTCCTCGCCTTCAACCTGCCCTATGTGCTGATTCCGCTGCTGCTGCTGATCCGGATGCGCCGGCGGCTGCCGTTCGCCCGCCGGTTCTGACCACTGTGGACAGAAGGGTTCAGCCGATCCGCTGCCGGGAGCGGACCGGGGTCCGCCCGGGATGCGGCAGCCGCAGCGGCTCGGTGTCCGGGTGGTACTCGAAATGCCACCATTCGTTGTCATAGCGGCGGAACAGCCGATGGGCCGCGCCGTGCCGTTCCAGCCAGGCCGCGCCCCCGGTCGGGCGCACGTCCATGGCGATCCCGCCGACGTGCGCGGACTCCTCCGGCGGCAGCACCAGCCGCCGAGCCCCGGAGACCGAACCGGTGCGGCGGACCTCTTCGGTGAACAGCCGGTACTGCTCGGCCGCGTCGCGGTGGCCCGAGGTCAGGCCGATCAGCTGGCCGTCCCGCCAGAACGCCTCGGTGCGGGCGTGGGTGAACGCCGCGCGGGCCGCCGGGTTCAGCCCGGCCAGATCCTCGGCCGGATACCGCAGGCCCAGCGCCCACTGGCAGGCCAGGTACCGGGCACGTCCGGGCGCCCGGACGAACGCGACGGGCAGCAGCAGTACGCCCATCAGCCGGGTGATCGCCGTCAGCAGCCGGGGACGGAGCAGGAAACGGAGCATGCGGCCAGCTTCGGAGGCCGGTGTGCCCGGCCGGTGCGGACGATGTCCGGGCAGCCCGACGGCTCTGTAACAGCTCTGTGACAGCCGGCGTCCGTTACCGGTTCATGACCTGCCGCGCACCCCGCGGTGAAGCGCCGCCACGACGCTGTCGGGTGGTGTCCGCTGTGGACTGTCCGAGAGCCGGACGGGCGTGCACCGATCACCGCTGCGATAGTGAGAACCATGCCCCGGGTGCTGCTCATCGAAGACGACCAGGCCGTGCGGGAGGGCCTGCAGATCGCCCTCACCTACCAAGGCCACACGGTCGAAGCCGTGGAGACCGGAGAGGAAGGACTCGCCCGGCTCACCGGCGGCACCGCCGACGTGGTGGTGCTCGATCTGATGCTGCCCGGCATGGACGGATTCGAGGTGTGCCGCCGTATCCGCGCCTCCGGCGATCTGCCGATCATCATGCTGACCGCGCGCAACGACGACATCGACGTGGTCGCCGGACTGGAGGCCGGTGCCGACGACTACGTGGTCAAGCCCGCACAGGCCCGGGTGCTGGAGGCACGCATCCGGGCGGTGCTGCGCCGCACCGGAGGCGAACCGCGCCAGGCCGAAGCCGCGAAGGCGGGGCCGGAACGGCACAGGGACCTGGCCATCGACCGTGCCGGCCTGGTGGTGGCCAAGCACGGCCGGGCGGTCGCGCTCGCACCCACCGAACTGCGCCTGCTGCTCGAACTGTCCGCCTCGCCCGGCCGGGTGCTCAGCCGCCAGCAGCTGCTCGAATCGGTGTGGGACCAGGGATATCTCGGTGACTCCCGACTGGTGGACGCCTGCGTGCAGCGGCTGCGCTCGAAGATCGAGGACGATCCGGGCGCCCCGGCGTACGTGCAGACCGTCCGTGGCTTCGGCTACCGCTTCGGACCGCTGTGAAGCTCTGGCGGAACTGGGGGCTGCAGGCGCGCCTGCTGCTCGCGTTCGCCCTGCTGAGCGTGGTGACCGCGAGTGCGGTGGCCGGGATCGGCTACGTACGCGCGCGGGACGCGATCGTGCAGCAGGCGCAGGACAGCGCCGTGGTCGACATGACCAACAAGCTCCAGCAGATGTATCCGCTGCAGGCAGGTGCTCCGGATCCGGCCCAGCTGAACGGCATCGTCGAGAAGTTGCGCGGCCGCACGATCACCGTGGCCGCGATCGACGGCTCGCTGCACGAGGGCGACCTGCCGGTCTCGGACATCACCCCGGAGCTGCGCGCGAAGGTGGGATCCGGGCAGGTGGCCTGGCAGCGGATCGCCCGCGACGGCGTCACCGCGCTGGTGATCGGATCGCAGCTGCGGATCACCGGCGGATCGAAGCGCTCGCAGACCTTCCCGTCCGGCATCGAGGTGTACGAGCTGCGGACCTTCGACAACGAGAGCGAGACGATCGCCGGACTGGCCCGCGACGCCTGGCTCACCGGCGGCGGGGGCCTGCTGCTGGCCATGCTGCTCGCGCTGCTGGCCGCCCGCAGCGTGCTCCGGCCGGTGCACGAGTTGCAGCGCGCGGCGCACCGGCTCGGCGAGGGCGATCTCGACACCCGGCTGACCGTGCGCGGCGGCGACGAACTGGCCGCGGTCGCCGGGACGTTCAACTCGACCGCGGAATCCCTGCAGAAGCACGTCGGCGAGCTGCGCCGGATGGAAGCGGACGCGCGCCGGTTCGTCGCCGACGTCTCGCACGAACTCCGTACCCCGCTCGCCGCGATGACCGCCGTCACCGACATGCTCGACGCCGAGTCGGAACGGCTGCCCGGCGTGTCCGGCCAGGCCGTGCGACTGGTCAGCCGGGAGACGCACAACCTGACACGGCTGGTGAACGACCTGATCGAGGTGACCCGCTTCGACTCCGGCACGGCTTCGCTCGCCCTCGACGACATCGACCTGGCCGACGCGATCCGGGCGACGCTGCGCACCCGCGGGTTCACCGACGAGGTGGAGACGGACCTGCCGGACGGCATCCGGGCCAGGGTGGACCCGCGCCGGCTGGACGTGATCGTGGCGAACCTGGTCGGCAACGCGCTGCGGCACGGCGAGGCCCCGGTCACCGTGCGGCTGACCGGCGACGCAGCCGGGGTGCGTGTGGAGGTCGCCGATTCCGGCCCCGGGCTCGACGAGGAGGTGCTTCCGCACGTGTTCCAGCGGTTCTACAAGGCAGACAGCGCGCGCGGCCGTTCCGAGGGCAGCGGGCTCGGGCTCGCCATCTCCTGGGAGAACACCCGCCTGCACGGCGGACAGCTGACCGCGGCCAACGCGCCCGGCGGCGGCGCGGTGTTCACGGTGTGGCTGCCCCGCACGACGGAGGCGGAGCAGTGATCCGCCGGGCGGTGTGCGTGCTGGCCGCGGTCGCGCTGCTGGCCACCGGATGCGGAGTGCGGCCCAGCGGGGTGATCCCGGGTAACGGAGCACCGAGCGGACCGGCCTACCCGCCCGGCCAGTCCGGCACCCCGGCCCCCGGGGCGAGACAGGACGTGGTGCTGTACTTCGTCCGGGGCGGCTCGGTGATCCCGGTGTCGCGATCAGGCCCGCCCCCGGAGCCGGCCGGGCTGATCGGCATGCTGGCCGCCGGGCCGGACCGTCGGTCCGGCGCGGGAGGCTTCACCACGGAGGTGCCGCAGTCCGCCCTGCCCGCCACGGTGACGACCGCCGACACGAGCGTGCAGGCGAACCTGAACTCGGACGTCACCACGCTGTCCGCGACCGCGGCCGACCAGATCGTCTGCACCCTGCTGTCGGACGACAGCCTGGCCGAGCTGACCACGGTGGTCCTCAGCGGCGGCGGCCGGACCCTCCCCGCGGCACGATGCCACCCCTGAGCGTCCGGGTCACCGGGGCTTGAGCGCCGGGGCGAAGATCACCCCGAGCAGGCACAACACGATCGGCAGCGCGAACGTGACGTTGAGCGGCATGAAGTGCGCCAGCCCGCCGATGATCGCCGGGCCCGAGAGCAGGCCGAAGTAGCCGACGCCGACCACACGGGCCATCAACGCGCCGGACGCGCGGGTGTCCAGGTTTCCCGCCGCGGTGAACAACTGCGGAACGCCGCCGGAAAGGCCCAGCCCGAACACCGCCCAGCCGATCAGGGACAGCGGCACCCACGGCGACACCGACGCGACCGTCAGCCCCAGCGCGGCGAGCGCCGACCCGTACCGCATCACCGCCACCGGCCCGGCGACCGCGGCCACCCGGTCGGTGGCGAACCGGCCCACCGTCATCGCGACCGCGAACGAACCGTAGGCCAGGGCCGCGGTGCTCTCCGAGGTGCCCAGACCGTCGCGCAGATACAGCGCCGACCAGTCGTTCGCCACGCCCTCGGACAGCATCATGGCGAGCGCGAGAAAGCCGAGCAGCCAGACGAGCCGGGCCGGCGGACGCCGCTTTTCGTCCACAGTGGACTCTTGCGCCGGGGCCGCGGGTGCGGCCAGCAGAAACCGGCCGGCCACCGCCACCACCAGCGCGCACAGCAGCCCGGTGCCGCCGAGCGAGACGACGGCCGGCAGCCCCGCGTCGAGCACCGCCGCACCGGCCACCGCGGCCAGCGCCCCGCCGATCGACCACATCGCGTGGAACGCCGCCATGATCGGCCGCGGATAGGCCCGTTCCACGACCACCGCCTGCGCGTTCATCGCGACGTCGAGCGAGCCGTTGAAGAAGCCGAACCCGAGCAGCGCCAGCGCCAGCGTCCACCAGTTCCCCGCCAGCCCCGGCAACGCCATCGCCACCCCGAGCAGGATTCCCGCGACGGGCACGATCCGGTGATTGCCGAACCGGTCGGCCAGGCGGCCGGTGACCTGCATGCCGACGAGCGCGGCGCCGCCGAGCACCAGCAGCAGCGCGCCCAGCGCGGGGTGCGAGATCCCCGCGGCGCGCTCGACCACCGGGATGTGCACCACCCACATGCCGACCGCGAAACCGTTGAGCGCGAACACGATCCAGGTCGCCGCGCGGGCCTGGCGCGGGACGGTCCGTGCCGGGGGTGGGGACAGCTCGGTCATCGGCCTCGTCTCCTGGTCGGCGGCGGGTCTGTCCCGATGGTCGCACGGCGGGGTGCGGTCCGTCTCGCGCGCAAGACCTCAGGCCGGGGCGAGATCCTTGTGGTACACCAGGAATTCGCACGGCACCGCGAGCAGCGGCGCGAGGTGCGGGAAATCCACGTCGAGGGTCGTGGTCCGGACCACCTCGTAGCCGAGCCTGCGGTACCAACGGGCGAGGAAGTCCTTCGCCGGATGGGTCCCGTCGCGCGGCACCAGCAGTTCCAGCTGAATCCGGCGATGCCCGGCCGCACGGCTGTGCCGTTCGGCGAAGGCGACCAGCTCCCGGCCCAGCCCCGTGCCGCGCACCTCGGGCGCCGCGGCCAGCATGCCGAACTCCCCCGTGTCGTCGGCGAGGCGGCACACCCGGACACAGCCGGCCAGCCGGCCGTCGAGCCACGCCACCGCGATCTCCCCCGCGGCGACGAACCCGGCCACCTCGGCGGGCGTGGTGCGGTCGACCTCGCCGGACCAGAGGCCCGTCTCGGACTCCGCGTAGACCAGATTGACCAGGTCACTCACCGCGGCCACGAGCGCGATGTCCCCGGCCGCGGACGGCGGCAGCAGCTTGATTTCCGGAGCAGTCACACGACGCAGCGTAGCCGGGGCGGGAACCGGGGTGCTGCGGTCCGTGGATGTCCGCGTGAGCCGCCCAGCGCCGACGCCCTCGTTCAACGATCACCCCCGGGCATGCAACGACCCCCAAGGCCCGGTCGAATCAAGGCAGCAACCCCGTTTCCTGCCGAGCATTACCCGTGTGCTCAGCCGCCCTTTGGTCACGCGACCCGGTTCACCCCTGAACGACGGGCGTCGTGATCCACTGAGCATCCGGCTCGCGGTTCTCCGAGCGCGATGAATCCGCCGAGTCCGAAGCCACCTCGCCAAAGCGGTTTCCCTCATAGCGCACCCCGGTCAACTCGCCACCGGCCCCGATACCGAAACCCGCATCACCGGACATCACCCAACGCACCGGCGGAACCGCAAACAGCGCGAGATACGCGCCGTGCTCGTTCTCACCGATCGCGAGATCGCTCACCCAGTCGACCCGGCTCAACGCCTCAGCAGCACCACTCCGTCCCGGATCTCCCGGCCACGACGCGAGATCAAGCCGAACCATCCCCGACTCCGTCACCATCGACGACCACGACGGCACCTCGATCACCACGACCGGCCTGATCACCATCACCACCGAATACACCTCACCAGCCAGCGGTTCAACCCTCACCTGCACATAACCACCCTCAGAACCAGAGCGATCACGCACGAAACAACTCGCCGGCGTGGTAGCCAGATTGTCCGGCCGCCACTCGAGTGAAAGCTCCACATACTCATCACTCTCATCCCGAAGCACCTTCACCGACTCGATTCCAATCACCCGCAACATCCGCCTCAACACGGCGGCTGCCAGTTTCGGTTGCCGCCCGACCATTTCCTCGAGTTCATCGCCAACCCTGCGCAGCTGCATGGTGTCGAACATCGTGTCGGCATGGAACTCCACAGTGTAGAGCACACTATCCGGGCGCGCGTAGTCGAGTACGTCGACCAGATCCTCTCAGTCAAAGATTCTTTCTTCACTGTCACACCACCCGTCAGCAGGTACGATCCTTTCTGGCCTGTCACAGAAAATTCATTCCTCGGCGACTTCTTTGCGGTATGCCGCGACCTGAGCCGCAAAGACGGCCACAGCCGACGCTTCGCATTCCACCAGATCTACATTGTAGGAAGGATCGTCGACAAGCTCGGGATAACCCCAAATCGCCTGCGTCCACCGCTCACCCTCGTCCCGCGTCCCAAACCGCCAGTTGACAGGCAGCCGCCCAGCCACCACCTCAAACAACTCAATGGGATACCAGGCCGAACTACCGGAATCAGATTCAATCAATACCGAGCGTTATTCAAAACCATTGTGAGTAATTACGTGAATTACTGATCCACTCCGGCGTGTCACCGAGAAAGGCAACGGTCCTCGCGAGAAAATTTGAGAGTTCCGACCAAAGAATTCTCAATACCCGGGAGAACCGTTGCGCTACCATCGTACTACAGGCCTCATGTTGTCGCAGATGCAGGAGCTTGTGTGGCGAGTCCGTGAATCGTTGACCGAGCCGTGGAATAAGAAGATCGGGCGGCCGAAGTCGTGTGGATTGCACCGGGCGGTGGAGATCGCGTGCATGTATCTGCGTCATAACGGGACGCAGGAGTTTCTTGGCGATATGTGG